>NZ_JBAFSM010000024.1:0-79263 GCF_036688125.1 Pannus brasiliensis CCIBt3594
CGCCCCCGAACCCGTCGCGCCGGCTCCCGTTCCCGTGGCCGCTTCCGCCCCTACCGCCAAGGCTAACGGTCGCCTCGTCGCCTCCCCTAGAGCCAAAAAACTGGCCAAAGAATTAAAAGTCGATTTAACCACTCTCGTCGGTAGCGGACCCCACGGCAGAATTACCGCCGAGGACGTGGAAAGAGCCACCGGGAAAGTTACCGCGCCCCCCGCGCCGGTCGTAACGCCGGCCGCCACTCCCGCGCCGGCGAAACCCGCGGCCCCGGCCCCCGCGCCCGCGAGCGTCCCCGTCGGTCAAACCGTCCCCCTGACCACCCTACAGAAAGCGGTGGTACAGAATATGATGGTCAGCCTACAGGTTCCCACTTTCCACGTCGGCTACACCATCACCACCGACGGCCTCGATAAGCTCTACCAACAACTGAAATCGAAAGGCGTGACGATGACGGCGCTGTTAGCCAAAGCGATCGCCAACACCCTCGCCAAACACCCGATCGTTAACGCCAGTTACACCGACGCGGGCATTCAATATCACGGTTCGATTAATGTGGCCGTGGCCGTCGCCATGCCCGACGGGGGATTAATCACGCCGGTTCTGCGAAATGCCGACAAAACCGATATTTATTCCCTGTCGCGGAACTGGAAAGATCTGGTCGATCGATCCCGCGCCAAGCAACTGCAACCGGAAGAATACAATAGCGGCACCTTCACCGTCTCCAATCTCGGGATGTTCGGGGTCGATCGATTCGATGCCATCTTACCCCCCGGCCAGGGCGCGATCCTCGCCGTCGGAGCCTCCCGTCCCCAGGTCGCCGTCACTCCCGAAGGTTTATTCGGCATCCAACGTCAGATGAGCGTGAATATCACCTGCGATCACCGCGTTATCTACGGTGCCGACGCGGCCGCCTTCCTACAGGATCTCGCCAAATTGATCGAAACTGACGTTCAATCCCTAACGCTGTAATCGAGGGGAAGGCGGGAGTCAGGAGTCAGGAGGCAGGAGTCAGGAGTCAGGAGGCAGGAGATTAGTAATATTTATAATCTCCCCCATCTCCCCACCTCCCTCACCTTCCCCATCTCCCTATCTCCCTAGTCCCCCATCTCCTTACCTCCCCGCTCCCCAATTCTTCATGACGATTCCTTACAAAGAGGAAACGATTCGCTAAAATGGGTGTAATCGGGTTCCAAGCCCGAGGCCGTCAGGGTCACAACTGCCTCGATCGAGCGACACCGGGGAAAGCTTATCGAAAAATGTTACTCGGGAAACTTTAAAATCTAAGCGATTGTCGGTAGCTTAAAACTCGCTCTCGAAGTATATAGAATCCTAAACGTATTTCTAGCCGGAGCCTCCAGCTTCCACCATAGGACAAAATGATCACAGAACACAGTCGATTACGTTCCGAGTTTTTAAACACGCAGGTTATCACGCGAAATACCGGTAAGAAACTGGGCGTTGTCAAGGAGATCCTTGTCGATATCGACCAGCGCGAGGTTGTCGCTTTAGGATTGCGGGACAATATTCTGTCTCTCTCGGGAATGCCCCAATATATGTACCTGTCGAGCGTTAGCCAAACGGGAGACGTGATCCTCGTGGAAGATGATAACGTCATCGAGTCCGTGGATATCGACGCGTATACCCCGGTAATCGGCGCGGAAGTGATCACGGAAACCGGGGAACCGCTCGGCAAGGTTCGCGACTATCAATTCGACGCGCTCAGTGGCAAACTGGCCTCGATTATTATCGCCTCGATCGGTCTACCGCAGATTCCCGAACAACTGATCAGTACCTACGAACTGTCGATCGAGGAAGTGGTTAGCAGTGGCCCCAACCGTCTGATCGTTTTTGAAGGGGCCGAGGAAAGACTCACTCAGATGAGTGTCGGTGTTCTCGAACGCTTGGGCATCGGTCGTCCCCCGTGGGAAAGAGAGGAAGAAGAAGCTTACTATCCTCCCACCGCGCGCCCGGAAAATCAATTGGGAACCGGTATCCCCATCCGTACCCCCGTCGAGGCCGCGAAACCGGTCGAGGAACGCTGGAGCGAGGACGAGTGGGAAAGGGAACCCATTCGCGCCACCCCTTCCCCGCAACGTCGCGCGGAAGCCCTCCGCTACGAGGACGACTACGAGGAAGAGGATAACTGGGGAGAGTCCCGCGCCGAACGTACCGAAAGCCCCCGACGCGAGCGCGATTACGATTACGAGGAAAGCGCCCGCGAGGATGTCTGGGATGATGACGTGGAACCGGATTACAATCCCCCGCGGATTAATATCACCGAGAAGAAACGGATTCCCGAATACGAGGAAGGATAATTTTAGAAAATCCCTTGTAGTAACCTTACAAGGGATTTTTATTTTGTTTTCTTGCTGATGGCGACCCCTGCCCCGAAACCACCAAGAGCCGAAATAGCGGCAATAATTAACCCGAGTTCGGGATAAGCCGGAACCCTGATTCTGACGTGGGCTGAAACCCTGATTCTCTCGTCGGAGTCCTGACGAAATCCCCTTAACCCGAACTGACGTTACTTTAGTCTTTAGAAACCGCCATGTCGCGAAACGTTTTTCTTTCCCCCGTCTTTCTAGCCCTCGTCGCTTTTACCTTCCCCGCGCCCGCGGACGGAACGGAAACGACCCTCGCCCTCTGCCGAACACCGAGTCACGAGATCCGGATCTACCGTTCCGAAGGACAAACCGACCTTCGCGCCCTGAATCGTCGTGACGGGATCGTGTGGATGAACCAAACCCCGGTGAAAACCGAATCTACCCCCGATCGAACACGGTACACGAACCTACGGGGAGAGAAAACGGTGATCCTGGTCGTGAATCGGAAAGGAGGTGATTGCACGGTACAGATCGGCAAAGATCGCCCCGAATCGGGCGAACTTTTGAAAAATGATGCGGGGGAAACCCTCGATCGCTCGCGGGAACTGTATCCGGAACCAACGGCGAAAATAGAGGAAAACTGCCCACCTCCCGCCACCCTAGACGTTCAATCCTTTGAAAGCGATCGACAACCTCCCCGCGCGGGTTTTTTATGTTGGTCGGCCCCCGATCAGGAGGGAAGTCGATGGGGCCATTGGCTAGGCAATTTACCCTTAACCCGGAACGACCCGACTTTTATTAGACCTTTTACCTGCGCCCCCGGCGATTCCCTCTGCGCGACGCGTTTGGAACTTCTACGGGTTCGTTACCCGGATCGATTACAGAAAGCGGAATTTCAATGCTCGACGCTCAACGGAGACCTCTCTTTCTCGGCGACGGCCACAGAGATCAATATTCGTTGCGAGTTTTTCGATACCACTTTTCTCGATACAGATAACGATGGAAATCCCGATAATGAAGACCCAGTCGGCGTGGATATATCCGTGGGTTCGCTACCGGTAACGGAAGAAAAATGATCGATCAATCTTCAGACAAAATTCATTGATTAGTCGAAATAGGCAAGAGGGTTAAGCTGTTCGTAATCTAATTCGCGTTAACAGCATTACCCGATACGATAGTAGCGAAAATTTCCTTAAGCTCTCGTTCCCTTGTCGCGGCTGATTCTTGTTCGAGGTCTTTATTTTCTTCCTCGAACTCAATTTCGTCAAATTCGACGGTCGATCGATTGTCTAAAGCTTCTACGAGACATTTCCAAGAATTATAATCCAGTCTTTACAAGGCTTTGAGGTTTTTTAGAAAAGCAGACTCAAAAGCTAAAAACAGTTTATTTCCTTCGTAATCCAATTTCAACAAAAAACTACGCGATATCTAAAAGCAATTTTATTTCTCTATAATCTTTATAAATTAAGGGTGATAGGCTTTAGATTCTATTATGGAGATGTCTACGGGGAACCTAGCGATTACAACCCTATAAATAGTTGACTTTGAAGAAATCCCGCCCCTCTTCAGGACGGGATTCAGCTTACTTTAATTCTACTCCCACTCTATGGTTCCTGGCGGTTTCGAGGTGATATCGTAGACCACGCGGTTAACTCCCTTGACCTCGTTCACGATGCGGTTAGAAATCGTTTCTAAGAGGTCGTAGGGAACCCGCGACCAGTCCGCGGTCATGCCGTCCTCGCTACTCACTAAACGTAGTACGATCGGGTAGGCGTAGGTTCGTTGATCGCCCATTACCCCGACACTCCGGACGGGTAAAAGAACGGCGAACGCTTGCCAGAAATCATGATACATTCCCTGTTTACTGATCTCGTCGCGCACTACCCAATCGGCATCGCGGAGGATATTTAATTTATCCGCGGTGACTTCGCCGAGAATCCGGATGGCGAGACCGGGGCCGGGGAAGGGATGACGACGGACGATTTCCTCGGGAAGACCGATCGATCGACCCAATTTCCGCACCTCGTCTTTAAACAATTTCCGCAGGGGTTCGACTAATTTAAACCGTAAATTCTTCGGCAGTCCCCCGACGTTGTGATGGCTTTTAATTTTCACCGCCACCCGTTCCCCGGTTTTCGGATCGACGTTGCTATCCGCGGACTCGATCACGTCGGGATAAAGGGTTCCCTGCGCGAGATAATCGAAGGGGCCGAGTCGGTTCGATTCTTCCTCGAACACCTGGATAAATTCGTGGCCGATGCGACGGCGTTTTTCTTCCGGATCGGTAATTCCCTCGATCTGTTTTAAAAATCTCTCTCGGGCGTTGACGTACTCGACCCCGATATGGAATTGATCCTTGAAGATCTGCATCAATCGTTCGGGTTCGCCTTTTCGCATGAAACCCTGATCGATAAACATACAGGTGAGTCGATCTCCGATCGCCCGGTGGAGTAAAAAGGCGAGGGTAGAAGAATCTACACCCCCGGATAACGCCAGTAATACCCGTTTATCGCCCACTCTCGCCCGAATCTCGCGGATAGATTCCTCTACGAACGCCTCGGTCGTCCAGGTGGGTTCGCACCGGCAGATATGATAGACAAAATTGCGGATCAGCGCGATACCGCCGACGGAATGGACGACTTCCGGGTGAAACTGTACCCCGAAGAGTTTTTTCTCGTGGTGGGCGATCGCCGCGTGGGAGGTATTATCGGTGTGGGCGAGGATTTCAAAGCCCTCGGGCAGTTCGATACAGGAATCGGCGTGACTCATCCACGCGGTCGATCCGTCCTCGACGTTGGTAAGTAAATCGGTGGGATCGGTGATGCGTAAAGCCGCTTTCCCGTACTCGGCGCGTTTGGCGCGTTCTACCTTGCCGCCTAACTGCTGTACCATCAACTGCATCCCGTAGCAAACGCCTAACACGGGGATACCTAGTTTCCAGATGCCGGGATCGCAGTGGGGCGCGCCCTCGTCGTAGACGGAGTTGGGGCCGCCGGAGAGGATGATCCCTTTCGGGTTGAGGCTTTCTAGCTGTTCGGCGCTGGTGCGGTAGGAGAGAACTTCGGAGTAAACGTTCGTCTCGCGAATGCGGCGGGCGATTAACTCGGAATACTGGGAACCGAAGTCCAAAATCAGGATCATTTGGCGGTTGAGGTTTTCGGTAACGGACTCTGGCGGCAAAGTCTCGGAAGGGGTTGGGATTTGGGTCTGTGTGGTCACGGGTAAAAGACGATCGAAGGAAAATAGATTTCGACGGTCAAAGCTGAATCGGTTACGATTTGTAAATTAACTTTGTCCGTTACACGCTCGATACGCTAGAATTTAATAGGCTTACTAGCGTTTTTCTGTAGAATTAAATATTCCTATTATCATAACACGGTTATCGGGAAGTCTCTTGTAATTTTCGCGAAATTTTAATGCCGTTTTCGCTTCCGAATAGATTGGTTCGGGATCGATCGAAGAGAATCGAACCGACGGTAATCTCGCGTCCCGCGTGTTGGAAAATGTATTCTTGACAACGGCGATCGATGGTTTCGGCGATCGACTCCAGCACCCTTTCCCCGCGATTATCGCCCGTTTCTCGATCGAGGCTCTGTAAATATTGCCAACTTTTTTCGACGGTTTCCCCCGCGAGAATCGTTTGCAGGTGTTCCGTCGCGAGTCCCACCTTAGCGGCGTGAGCGGTGAGAATTTCCATCCGTCCGTCGGCGAGGTGATGGTGGGTGTGAAAGATGCCGCCGGCGAGTTTGAGTAGTTTACCGTGATAGCCGAAGAGAAGCAATTCGGAAACGCCCTGTAATGCCGCCTCTACCAGTAACGGGCCGATCCAATTGGCGGTTTTCACGGTTCTATCTCCCGGAATACCGATTTTTCGGGCGAGATCTAATCCGTTCTCACCGATGCAGAAAACCACGCTCTCGAAGCGGCCGGATATTCGCGCGAGTTCCTCGCGAAAGATTTCTAGTTGTCCCGGCGCGCTGAGGGGTTGTGAGATTCCGCTCGATCCCAGGAGCGATAAGCCCTCCACGACTCCAAACGCGGCGTTAGAGGTTCTTTCGGCGAGTTTCCGTCCTTCGGGGAGGATAATCGTCACGGTAACGCTCTCGTTCGGTTGGAGGAGCGATCGCAGGTTCTCCCGGAGCAGTCGATCTGCGTAGGCGTAAATCGCGGGTTTTCCGTCGTGATTAACCTGTATGCCGATTCCCTCGCCGCCTTTGATTACTATCTCCCCGTTTCCCGCTTTCGTTTCGACTAACGCCCAGATCGGTGTATTTCGGGTGAGATCGAGATTATCGCCGGGATCGCTACGGGTGATGGCGAGGGCGGAATCGGCGGAAATTCGGGCGAGTTGTTCAATTTCGATGTCTACCTGTCTCCTGGGTTCTAAAAGGTCTAGGGAGACGGTTTCTCTCACCGTTTCGCCGTGAAGGTAGCGGAGAGCGGCGATCGCGCTGGCACAGGCAAAAACGGGGAGGACGTATCCTTCACGGGGTTGGGAAAGAGTCATGGATCGATCGAATTGGGGGGATCTTTACTTTAGTCGATCGATTCCTTCCGGGAGTGGCAAAGCGATCGATCTTGAGGTTAAGGATTACCGATAAAACCGAATAGTTTGGCCGCGCCTCCTAAAATCGCCACCACCAACGCGATCAAGATCCCCCGATTCGTGAACTCCTGATACTTTACCCGATCGTTTAATCCTTCGATCTTGGTCGATAATCTTTCGTCTAACGTTTTAATCTCTCCCGATAGCCTTCCATCTAAAGCTTTAATCTCTCCCGATAGCCTTTCATCTAACGCTCTGATCTCTCCCGATAGCTTCTCGTCTAACGCTCTCATCTCTCCTTTGAGTTCGGTCTGCCCGATTTTTAAGTCGGTAACGTCTTTCTGTAGGGTATCGATTTTTCCCTCGATCCGCATCAGAATGGCTTCTAGGGAATAGGTAACGGTTTCTCCGGACATTTTCGCTATACTCCTGGTATGGTTTGAATTTTCTGGCTCTACCGATGTCCGTCGGCCGGGGGACTCTTTTTATTATGGAGCGGTCTAATATCGAGAGTTTTTTCTAGCTTTCCACCGTCGAATATAAAGTATCTCGCTGTCGCGCGGGTCGATCGATCGATCCGATAGCCGATCGCAATTCTTCCACCGTTAAACAGGTTCCCCCGCGCGCGCCGGCCATGGTCGTGATATGTTCTTCCATGAGGGTTCCCCCGATGTCGTTACAGCCCCATTTCAACGCTTCCGTCGCGCCGTCTAAACCCAATTTCACCCAACTCGGTTGATGGTTGGGAATCGAATTTCCCAGATAAATCCGGGCTACCGCGGTTAAGCGCAAAGTATCGGCTAAAACCGGCTGATCTCGTCCCACGCGATGACGGAGGGGTTTCGGCGCTTCCTGGCCGACGAAAGGTAGGAGGATAAATTCGGTGATCCGCGCGGGATAATCGTTTTCTAGGGCGATCGATTGCAATTGCCGAATTCGTTCTAAATGTTGGATCTGTTGCCACGGGGTCTCGATGTGACCGCATAACATCGTACTGGTGGTGGGCAATCCCAGACGGTGGGCGGTACTAACGATCTCCAACCAGGTCGCGGTATCGATTTTCTCCGGACAGATTACCCGTCGCACCTCATCGACTAACACCTCCGCGGCCGTCCCCGGTAATGAACCGACCCCGGCTTGCTGTAATTCGGCGATCGTTTTCTCGTAACTTAACCCGTCCTCGCGCGCGATAAATTGCACTTCCTGGGGCGAGAACGCGTGTAGATGAAGATTCGGAAACGCTTGTTTAATGTTCCGGACGATTTCTAAGTAATAATACAGGGAAGTCCCGTTTACCTTCGCGGCCGGGTTCAATCCTCCCTGCATACAGATTTCCGTCGCGCCCCGGTTCACCGCGTCGGCGACTTTTTCGAGAATTTTCGAGATATCTAGCCAGAATGCGCCTTCCTCGTTTCCGTCCCGTCGGAAAGCGCAAAAGCTACAATGTTGCTCGCAAATGTTAGTAAAATTAACATTGCGATTGACCACGTAGGTAACGGGTTCTCCCGCCTGTCGTTGACGGAGGGTGTCGGCGGTTTGCCGGAGATTTTCGAGTTCGATCGCCTCGTTTTCCTGTAATAACGGTAAAGCCTCCGCGGGGGAGAGATCCGCCCCGTCTATCGCTTTGGCTAAAATTGTCTCGATCGAGGGAACAGCGCTGGGGTAAGTCACGGCCGGATCGCGATAAGGTCTTTTCCTACTATAGCCGTCCGCTATTCGTAAAATAGCGATAACCGAAGATCTAAAACCTACCTCCTTCCTTCCGCCTCCTGCCTCCTGCCTCCTACCCCCTCACGATCCCTCGCGAACATTATCGGGGACACCGACAAAGGAGAGATTGGCCAGTTTCTTTAAATTCTGCGATCGGATTAACTCCGCGAACGTGAGACTCGATCGATTCTCGATCCGCGCCACCGCCTCGATCGCGCCGAGTAAATGTCTCGCGGCCTCGGTTTCCGTGTAGCCCCGTCTCGCGGCCACTTTAATCGCCGTCTCGTCCGCTTCTAATTCCCGTTGAATGGCACGTTTATCCCGCCAGAGACGTTGGACGGCTAGAGCGGTCAAGCCTCCCGCGACAACGATCCCCACCGCGTCCACCTGAACGAGTTCTACCGTAAAACCGATCGCCCCGGCCGCGATAATCGTCTGATAGAGATCCGGCTTGAACCATCTCACGCCCGTTAAAACACTGACGGCGCGCAGGAGGGTTACATCGCGTTGGGGCCGGGATAACTCGCGCCAGAGATCGAAATTGATCGAGATCGGCCGGGTGCCTCTGGTCCAGGGGAGGGGAAAATCAACCTCGATAACTTTCGCGCTCTGGGGCTTACTGACGATCCGGGTCATCATTCGCCCGGAAGCGGGCATTAGTTCCAGTAAATGGCTAATTTCGGTATCTTGGTTCATCGATCGAGCGGCGATAGACTTCGATCATTGAGTATAGTGGCTTTGCGAGCCAATGTCTTTCCTCAAACACTTCTCTAGCAGTTGAATTCGGTAATAATAGAGAAAACGCCGGGGTTTCCAAACAGCGGGACAAAGGGGATCGAAAAGAGGTTGATTGAGATACTGCCAGATAGGATGGCAAACGGGCTTGATTTTTCCGAACATAATCGTGAATTCTCCGTCCTATGGGTGGTCAAAGTAAATAATTCGGAATAGGATGATCGAGGCCGAGAATTCATCGGAGCGCTAGGGCGGTAGGCGATCGATATGCCATCGTCCCCGGTCTGTAGCGTTCGGTAGTCTCCTAACCTCTAGACACGGTGCCTCGTACACGAATCTTTCTACTCTTAATCTGGCAGATTTCGTTCGATCGATCTTTCCGTAAAATCACGGAAGATTGTCCCGACCGTTTTCCCCGATCCGTGATCGCGCGGAAGCGCGGGGCGAATTCGTACTCGCGATCGACGGGCGGGGTAATCTGAAAACTACCGCCCGGATTCGGGAACCGATCGACATCTATCCGGTCGGTCGATCGGGGAAACGGAGATACAGCCGATTAATCGTATAAAGGGTGTTTCTCGTTGAATTTTCGGATACTTTCGAGGATTCGCGCCTGTCGATCCTCCATTCTTTCCAAATAGCGATAAAAATCGGCTTGAGTCTCGTAACAATCCGATCGGGTGCCGGCGATTCGAGCGAGATCATCGTATCGTCTTTTTCTTTCCCGTTTCCGTTCCTCTCGATCGCTGGCGACGGCTGAGGCTAAGGCTTGTATCGCGCGCGCTCTCGATTCGACGATTCTCTCGATCCGATCGAATCTATCCTCCGATATTGACCGATCTCCTATTCGATGGACAGCCTTTTTCATCGAGATCGGGTATAGGTTTCCCAATTGTAGGCGAGAGAGTAATTTACCGCGGATTTTTGAGAAATGTTATTTTACCGATAGACCGGTAGGGTGAAATGAAAACTACTGCCCTGATTCGGGACACTATCGACCCAGATCTGACCGTAATGGGCGCGGATAATCTTTCTACACACCGATAGGCCGATCCCGTAACCTTCTTTCGCCTCGTCGCGGGTGAGACGGACGTGACCCTCGAAAATATGCTCCTGTTTCTCCTCCGGGATACCCGGCCCGGTATCGCTCACGCTCACCTGAACTTTCTGCGTGGTGCGGTGGAGGATGGAGACGGTAATTTTTCCGCCTTCCGGGGTGTATTTAATGGCGTTCTCGACGAGGTTAACGACTACCTGACGGATTAATTCCTCGTCCGCGTACACGGGGGGTAAATCCTGCGGTAAATCGGTGATCAGGGTTTGATTTTTCTCCCGGACGGGTTCGTTAAACTGTTCGAGTAGTTCCTCGCAGAGATCCTGGATCGAGAATTTTCCCTGCTGGAGATGGAATTGCGCCGCCATGCTCTTGGACGCTTGCAGGATATCGGTGATCAGGCGGTTCATCATGCGGAACTGTTTGCGCGCCTGTTGGTGCAGTTGTTCGCGCAGTTGGATGGCGCGTTCGCTTTCCGGTTGACTGTAGGCGAGTTCTAGGGTTTCTACGGCGATCGAGGCGGCGGTTAGCGGACTGCGGAGGTCATGGGCGAGCATGGCCAGAATTTGGTCTTTAAACCGCAATTGTTCGAGAAGTTCTTCTTTTTCCTGCTTCAAACGGAAGATTTCATCGGTCACGCGTAGTAATTCGGCCGATCGATCGACATCGTGGGGTCGTCGCGGTTCCCCGTTGGACGCTGGTTTCGTCTCTTCTTTAATCGCTTTCTGCCAGCGTCCCCACCATTTTTTTAACTGATCGACCAGATTACTTCCCGCCAGGGTGTGGCGCGGTCCGGGGGAGATTTTCACGAGCGCGGGGGTGGCCACGAGACGGAAATGCTCCACTAGATGCGGTTGTTGCCGGATCTCGACGACCTGTAAATCGATCGGGTACTCGCACTTTAACGATTGTAAATAGACCTGGATCTGCCGGATAATTTCTTGGGAACCCGGACGCTCATCGACGAACAGCAGGAGTTGGATCGAGAGAGGCCGCGCGGTCTCTCGGGCTGTAGCGGTGATCGGTTCGTTGGGTTGGAGCATCGGGGAGCGGGGTGAACCAGTAGATGAATAAGAATGATAGTCGATCGGCGGACGGTTTCCCTTACCTTATTATTTTAGAAGCTTAAGATAGTATAAAATCGTTTCCTCCTCAATGAAATCCCCGGAACCCGATCGCGATCCGAGCGAACGGTTGTCACTCGATGACAAGCCGAGATATGACCGCCCGCGGGATAACGATCGGGAAACGGATAACTCCGTGTTTACCCTGAAGCCGAACGACGGTAAGCGGCTGGAAGTTTAAGAGGTTAGGATGTAACGGTTAGCGGGAAAGGTACAGGGAAATGGTGTAGCCGTCGAGAATTCTGTCGGAATCAATCGAAAAAAAGAAACGAGATTCGATCGATCCCTCGGTTGTAGTAAAGTTTGAGAGGTTGTTTTTTCCTTTTCGCCGGTATTCTCTCGTTTTCTCGATAATTTTAATAGCTGGATGACTATGGTTTATTCGTGGGTTCACTCGTTTACCGTGTATCGATCGCTCGAATGTCGCCCCGATAGCTATCGGGACTGGTATCACCAGGGCAATATTTTACGAGAGAGAGGGGACTTGGACGGGGCGTTATCGAGCTACGAAAAAGCTCTAGAATACTATCCCGACGATTATTGGGCGTGGTACAAACGGGGGATGACACTGGAAGATCTAGGACGTTTCGAGGAGGCGGCCCGGAGTTACGCCAACGCGGCCGGCACCCGTCCGGATAACTATTGGGCGTGGTACGAGCGCGGCTGTATTTATCTGGAAGAGTTGCAAGAGTACGAGAGAGCGATCGCCTGTTTCGAGCGGGCCCTAACCGTTAATCCCCGCGATTATTGGGCGGCTTACCGTCTGGGAGAGGCTTACCGTCTTCTCGGCAACCCCGAGAAAGCGATCGGGGCTTACGATCGGGCCCTGATGGCGCGCCCGCGGGATTACTGGGCGTGGTATCGTCGGGGGGACGCGTTCCGCGCCCGCGGCAACCGCGAGGAATCGTTATTTAACTACCGCAACGCGCTGGACGCGAAACCGCGGGATTATTGGGCATGGTATCAACAAGGGGTAATTTTACAGGAATTGCAACGTTTCCCGGAAGCGATCGCCTGTTACGGCAAGGCGTTAGAAACGGAACCCGACGATCGCCACGCGTGGTACAATCTCGCGGGCTGTCACGCGACGCTGGGCAACTCGCGGGAGGCGCTGGACGCGTTGGAACGGGCGATCGATCTCGCGTCGGACATTTATCGGGAGTCAGCCCGTAATAACCCTGTTTTCGACGGTTTACGACAAGAAGAGCGGTTTATCGCGCTGTTGGACGGGGATTCTCGATCGGAAGCGGCCTAGAAGTCTTCCCGGAATCGGGTGTCGAGGAATTTTCTCGCCTGTTTCTCCCCGTCCCGGATCAGTTCGTCGATGTGTTCGGGAGAGCGATCGAGCTTACTTTCGTAGTTCAGCCCGTTTCGGATCTCCTCGGACATTTCGATGAGGGGAATATGGTAGGGTTTATCCGCGTCATCCTGAAACGCTTTGGGGATTTTGATCGGTTCCTTGATGGCGTACTGTTCGAGAAATTCCGCTTTAAACGCGCCGCGCAGGAAAAGATCGTTCAATCTCTCGACTTTTTTTAGGTCTTGGAACAGGGAGATATTGCCCTCTAGTTCGTTGCGTCGATCGAGAATATCGTCGGGTTGTTTCGGGATCGTGGCGCGTTCGGTGGGATTGATCTTGATCACCCAGATCTCGTCCGGCAGATTTTCCGCGCCGACAAAGAAGGGATCGATCAGTTCGTCGATTGGCGGATTATCGGAAAAAATCCCGTCCCAATACGCGTTTTCCCCGATTTCCACCGCGGGGAAAAGGTTGGGAATCGCGCAGGAGGCGAGAATTTTTTCGACCTCGATCGATTCAATACGGGAATTAAATTTCCACAGTTTCCCGGAGAGAATATTACACGCGCCGAGCAGAAGTACCGGGCGCTTCGGGCGCGCCCCCCAAGCTTTCATTTGGGCGAAATCGAGATGCTTTTCTAATAATGCCCGCAGATCGGTAAATTCATCGCGGAATCCCTTCGTAGCCATCTCCATCCATTGTTGAACGAAAGGGGAATAGGGACTCAGGGAAAATTGCGGTAGGAGTCCTTTCCCGGTGAGTTCGACGGATCGGATCACGAAGTTGTTAAAAAACTTTTCGCCGGGCGATCGGGCGGTGTTATCGTGCCAGAATTCTATCAATCGACGGGTGACGGGATTCTCGCCTTTCTGTAGCGCGTACCAAGTCAACGCCGCGCAGATCGCGCCCCCCGAAGTCCCGCTTAAACTGACGATATCGACTCGATCTTGAATATTTTCGTCGAAAAGGGCTTTTAGCGCGCCCGCGGTGAAGGCGGTTTGACTTCCCCCTCCCTGACAGGCGATCGCGACTTTGGGTTTAGCGGACATCGTTTTTTCCTCGCGGAATGGGTAGAGGCTAGTAGAGATATTATCCTGGAATTCGATCGATCTCTTATTGATAGGCTGAATCGTGATCGGGATGTAGAGAGAGTATTCGGAGATAGTCCCCTTCCCTAACGGCGATCGCCCGGCATTTTCGCGTAATTCTAAAACTGTAGAGATTTTCTCCTTTTTGGCCTTGTTTAGAATTAATTTTCTCCCATTTTAATCCCCGATCTCGGTATAATTCCTCCCACGTTATTCGAGAAATTTTTTGAAAGGTTTTTAACGCGGACAAGGCTTCATCCTTGGATAAATCGAATAAATCTCGCTGAAAGATCGGGTTATTGAGATCGAGTAAAATCTTACTCATGATTTTCGAGTTGAATCTTTAGGGATTCTAGATCGGATAATTGCGGGGGATGTTCGGCATTCCACGCGAGGGCTTTATCTAGTTTTTCTCGAAAGGGGGATTGATGTATCCAGTCCTCGCTTTCGGGAGAGCGATCGAGTAAATGTTGATAAAACTCGTCCCACAGTTGACCCCATTGTTGTAGATCGATAACCACCGCGGTTTTTTCTCCGGTGTCATCGATAATATACTGAATACCTTTCATGTTTGAACTGGTTGTGAGAGGAATGTTCGGCAATTTTAATTATAACATAAAAACGGAATTTCGGTGTTACTTTCTAGCGTGTTACCTTAATCATTTATAGAAATTCGCTACGCCTTCTAGGATAGGGCGATGTTTTTTGATCGGTGTAAGAGTTGAGAAAATATGGTAAAATGCGTGGATATTTAAGCTTCGATATACTCGCAATAGGTGGTAGGTTCTGGAATCGGTAGCCCCTCCTCTCGTAAACCATCGACATGGAATTGAATCGCTTCTTTCATATTTACCTCGATTTCCTCTAGAGTTTTTCCCGTGGTGACACAACTGGGTAAGTCGGGAACGTAAGCGGAATAGTTATTTTCAGCTGGTTCGATGATCATGGCGTAACGCATAATTTCTATGCCTCATTGATTCGATTTAATTTGTCCTTGAAAATCTTTTCTACCTCTTCATAAGACATCGTTTGAGGGGCGGGATATTTAAAACCGTCTTTTTTTCGACTTAACAGCACTTCTAAAGCTTGACTAAACGCCGCTTCCTCGTCGCGATGCGCGGAAAGATACTGGTGGAGTTCCGAGTTAGTCATTTCTGAGAGGAATTTTTTCATAGTTCAAAGTCCCGGTTTTTCTATCGTTTTGAATCGATTCGATCTCAGAAGCTTCGACAGTGATTACCGTAAAACCTTTCCCCTGATTATCTAAAACTTCCAAAACATAGCCATCCTCTTGGCCTTCCGGCCTGGGACAATAATCGACGATAATCGCGCGACTACCGCGAGATAGATGATATTCGGGGAAATCTTCGGTTAATTGTACCTCGAAAAACAGGGTAAAACGCATGAATTTCTAAGCTTCAATATACTCGCAATAGGTGATCGGTTCTGGAATCGGTAGCCCCTCCTCTCGTAAACCATCGAGATGGAATTGAATCGCTTCTTTCATATTTACCTCTATTTCCTCTAGAGTTTTTCCCGTAGTGACACAACCGGGTAAGTCAGGAACGTAAGCGGAATAGTTATTTTCGGCTTTTTCGATTATAATGGCGTAACGCATTAGTTATTATCTCCCAGATTTATATCGAATTGAGCTTGTTTGAAAATACTTCGTAAAGTCTTAATCGCTAAATCATCGGACGGCTTGCCCGGAACGGTGACTAAACCTGATTTCAGAGAATGCTTGAATTGTCGGTGGCTTCCCCTTGTTCTCGCTAAATACCATCCATCTTGTTCCAGTAGTTTGATCACATCTCTGACTTTCATGTTATCTGTAATTCTTAAAAATCGACTGTAACCCTTATAGGTTACATTTCACAAGTCTCGACGCGAGAGAATAAAATAATAGCCCAGTTCCGCCCCCAACTCCTCCCCAATTCCATAAATCAAAAATTCGGCATGGTAGATGTCCTTTAGGAGCTTTTATATCAAAAATAGCACTGTTATACAGGATATTTTTATTATGCTTGCGCCATCCTATCATCAATCCAAAATCATTCCATACTTTATCATTATAGTATTCTCCGTTATCAAACCGATCAAATATTTGCTTTTGAGTAGAAAAGCCAAATCTATCTTGGCTATAGTTTAACCATAGTTGGTCAATTATTCGCAAATCTTCACAAGGAAAAATATCCATATCTTCTCTCCTTAAACAACCATGTCTTTTAGCAATTTTCAACATAGTTTCAAAAGTTTTTATGTCCGCATCCTTCCATTTCTGCCGATTGAGTAAATCTTCCAATTTCCGATAATCCTCTCCCCTCGCACTTTGGAGAATTGGAGACGGGGAAGGAACGGGAGTCGCGGGAGTAGGAGACGGGGGAACGGGAGTCGCGGGAGGTTGAATAACCGTCGGTGTGACTCGCACTTGTAAATTCATCGCTTGCAGGACTTCCGACGCGGATTGATAGCGTCTTTTCGTCACTAACGGGATTATTGACTAAATACTGTCGCCATATCCATTCGTGTTCCCCCACATCGAACAAATCGAAGGGCGAAATTCCCGTCAGTAAATAAAGACAACTCACCCCCAAACTATACAAATCGCTCGCGTTAACCGCTTTCCCGTTACTCTGTTCCGACGCGACGTATTCCGCGGAGCCGATTACCGTCCCCGTCACCGATCGATTGAGAGGAGTCACCAACTTCGCCGCGCCGAAATTGACGAGAACCAGACTATTATCGGCTTTCCTTCGGATAATATTTTCGGGTTTAATATCGCGATGGATAACCTGTTTCCCGTGGATGAATTCCAGAATCGGTAATATCTCCGCCAATAACTGCCGGATTTTCGCCTCGGTAAAGGTTCCCCCTTCTTTTAATTCTCGCTCTAGATTCTGTCCCTCGATATATTCCTGTACTAGATACTGTCTCCCGTCCTTGCCGGTAAAATAGGCGTAGAGTTCGGGGATTCGCGGGTGTCTACCCAAACTATCCAGGCGAATCGCTTCCTCTTTAAATAATTCCGCCGTTTTCTGTAAAGTTCCTGTCCCCTGCGCGGACGGGAAAAATTGTTTGATGACGCAATAGGGTTTCGAGGGTTTATCCTCGTCTACCGCTTGAAAGGTTTTGCCGAATCCTCCCTGCCCGATTAATTTAATGGCGCGATAGCGTTCGCGAAGAACGAGTTTAGAACGGCATTTCTGACAGAATTTATCCGCGGGCGCGTTTTTGTGGGAGCAATCGGGATTGAGACAGAGACTCATGGGAGATTTTCGGAAAACACCTATTCATTGTTATTCTAAAGAATAGAGTCGAGTAAAATCAAGTAGGTTTCGTAAAAATTCACAACCATTATGATAAAAGCGAATGTATGACAATATCTGTAAATTTCTCGCCGAAACCTATAGCCGAGATTTCGCCGCTTGGTTACTGGGAGAACCCGTTACCCTCACCGTACTCAGTCCGTCGGAACTCTCCCTAGAACCCATTCGCGCCGATGCCTTGATTCTTTTGGAATCGGAAGACGTGGTATTACATCTCGAATTCCAAACGGAACCCGATGAAAATATGCCGTTTCGGATGTTGGATTACCGGACAAGGGTTTACCGTCATTTCCCGAATAAAACCATGCGTCAGGTAGTGATTTACCTCAAGGAAACCGGTTCCGAATTTGTCTATCAAACCTCGTTTAATCTTCCGAATACCCGTCACGAATTCGAGGTGATCCGTCTCTGGGAAATCCCCGCGCGGGAATTGCTCGAATTCCCCGGATTACTCCCCCTCGCCACTCTCGGAAAAACGGCGAATCGGGCGGGAATCCTGCGGGAAGTCGCGGAACGAGTGGAGAGGATAGAGAGACGGCGGGAGAAAAGCAACGTTGCCGCCGCCACGAGTATTCTCGCCGGTCTAGTATTGAGAAAAGATCTGATCCGACATCTATTTCGGGAGGAAATCATGCAAGAATCCGTGATCTATCAGGATATTCTCGCTAAAGGGGAAGCCAGAGGGGAAGCGCGAGGGGAAGCTAGAGGGGAAGCTAGAGGGAGACAACAAGGAGAGGCGACCGTGATTGTACGCCAGCTTGCCCGCCGTTTCGGGGGATTATCGCCCGATGTGGCCGATCGAATTCGATCGCTTCCCGTGGAGAGTTTGGAACAGTTAGGGGAGGATTTACTCGATTTTAACTCTGAGGAGGATCTGGTCGTTTGGTTGTCTCGCGAGGGAAACTAGCCCCGCATCGCCCGAATGTCCCGATCGATTCACTCATTGTCCCGACATCGATTGAATGGCCGTGATCACTACCGTATTAATAATGTCGGGAACGGTACATCCGCGACTGAGATCGTTAACCGGTTTCTTCAATCCCTGGAGAATCGGGCCGATCGCTAACGCCCCGGTCTCTCTCTGTACCGCTTTATAGGTGTTATTTCCCGTGTTGAGATCGGGGAAGATGAACACGGTGGCTTTTCCCGCCACTTCCGACCCCGGCATTTTCTGCGCCGCCACGGCCGCATCGACCGCCGCGTCGTATTGAATCGGCCCCTCGATCTTCAGATCCGGGCGTTTTGTTCGGGCTAGACGCGTCGCCTGACGGACTTTCTCCACGTCCGCGCCGGTTCCAGATTCTCCCGAAGAGTAGGACAGTAGGGCGACTCGGGGTTCGATGCCGAAACGTCGGGCGGTTTCGGCGGAGGAGATGGCGATCTCGGCCAGTTGTTCGGCGGTGGGATCGGGGTTCACCGCGCAGTCCCCGTAGACGAGAACGCGATCTTCGAGACACATGAAAAAGACCGAGGAAACGACCGAACAATCGGGAGTGGTTTTGATAATCTGTAGCGCGGGGCGAATCGTGTGTTGCGTGGTGTGAACCGCCCCGGATACCATACCGTCCGCCTCGCCCCGATAGACCATCAGCGTCCCGAAATAGGATACGTCTAGCGCGGAGTCCCGGGCCATATCGAGGTTCATCCCCTTGGTTTTGCGCGCCTCGTAGAGGGTTTCCGCGTAGCGTTCAAAGTTCGGATCGGTGGCGGGTTCGATCGTCCGCAGTCGATCGAGTTCTAGATTGATGCCGTGTTTTTTGATCGCGGTCTCGATGTCCTCCCGTTTTCCCAGTAGGGTGAGATCGACGATATCCTGGTGTAAGAGAACCGCGGCGGCCTGTAGGATACGGGGTTCGGTTCCCTCGGGAAGAACGATATGCCGTTTGTTCTCCCGCGCCACCCGGACGAGATTGTGGGTGAACATTTTCGGGGTGAGGCCCCGGACGGGGAGATCGCGAATTTTCGATTCCAGGCGATCGAGATTGACGTGATCGGCGAATATTTGCAGACTGAGCGCGATTTTATCCCGATCGCTGGCGGTGAGCGCCGCGCTCACGTTATGCACCCGATCGGCCGTGGTATAGGTATCGGTAGAGACGGAGAGAATGGGAACGGGATCGGGCAATCCATCGATCAGTCGGGCGATCGAGGGTTCCGGTTCCCCCCCGGCCGTGAGCAGGATGCCCGCGAGATTGGGATAGTTAGCCGATTGATGCGCTTGCAACATCCCGATAATCACGTCCCCGCGATCCCAGGGGGTAATCACCAGACTATCTTCTTTGAGCCATTGAAGCGCGTTCTGCATCTGCATGGCGACCACCAGAACGTGACTCGCCAAACCCTCTAGACGTTGATGCCCGTACAGTACCCGCGCGTCCAACTGTCGGACGATCTCTTTCACGCGGGGGCTGGCTAATTTCGCGTTGTAGGGAATCACCGCGAGGGAGTATTCTTCCGAGGGAAAAGTTTCGCTCAGGGTATCTTTTAACTCGGTAATTTCTTCGGGATCGGCCTGATTGAGAATGATACCGATCACGGGACATCCTTTATCTTTGTAGGTGTCTCGCGAGATGACGATCGGCCCGATCGCGTCTTCCGTTTGCCGGTGATAGGCGTTGCCCAAGATGATAATCGGGCAACCTAAATTCCGGGCGATTTCCGTGTTCAGTTCAAACTCGAAGGCGGAACTTTCCTGTAGATAATCGGAGCCTTCACAAACGATGAAATCGAATTTTTTTTCTAGATTTTGAAATTTATTGATAATCCGTTCGATAATTTCATCGAATTTTTGGCGAACCAATAGTTCGTTCACCTCGTCGTAACATAAACCGAACGCCTCTTCGTAGGTTTGTTGAAGATGGAAATAGTCGAGAATTAACTCGATATCTTCATCCTTGCTCGTGCCGTGGTTCTCTAAAATAATCGGCCGGAAAAAAGCGACCTTCGGGGTTTTCTGTAAGATCAGGTCGATGATGCCTAGCGCGACCAGGGCTTTCCCGCTACCGGTGGCCGTCGTGCTGATATATAGAGAATTCGTCATGGGTATCGCGGAAAGAGTCGGGTGGGTGAGATGCCCACCCATCGGGTTCAGGCGGTTTTATCGAGGCTATTTTTCCCGGACCAATTTAATTCGATCGGTTTAAAATTGAGTTTTTCGGTTAGATTCGGGTGAACTTTCGCGGGGGAGCGATCGCCCGCGAGGAATTGCATCTGTCGATCGAGGTCTTGGAATTCTTGACACACTTCACCGAGAATATTCTGGACGGTTTCGAGATTTCGGGATAAGGTCTCGCGTCCCTTTCCCGTCTCGATCGAGTTCTCCAAGAGGGAGAGCGCTTGCCGGATATCTTCGAGAGAGTCGTGAACGGCGCGCTGGCAGTTATCCATTAACTCGGAGACCCGCTGTTCGTCAGTAACGGTTTTTTCCATGATAGCGTTTGAAAACCTCGATATCAAAAAAGAATGCGTTGGGTAGAACGATACCACGGAAGTTTTCGGGAGGGCTTTTTCTTTCACAAAGATTTAACCTTGTGTCAGCGAATCCGGGATTTTTCCCGCCCGATCGCGTCGCTTCACCGCCCGTTAACCTAGACTGAATAGCATGAAATCATTCGGTTAGCGATCGCTCTCCCACTTATGCCCAGCATCACCCATCGGACAAAAATTGTCGCCACCATCGGCCCGGCGAGTAGTTCCCCGGAAGTCCTCGAACAGATGATCGCCGCGGGGATGAACGTGGCCCGTCTGAACTTCTCCCACGGCAGTTACGAGGATCATGCCAGAATGGTCTCGCTGTTGCGTCAGGTTTCCAAGAAACTCGACACCCCGATCACCCTTCTCCAAGATCTTCAGGGGCCGAAAATCCGCGTCGGCAATCTCCCGGACGGTTCGATCGAGATTGTCCCCGGCGAGTATCTGTATCTCGTTCCCCTGGACGAATACGCGGGCCAACCCTATACCGTCGGGATCGATTATCCCTATCTAGCGGAGGAAGCCACCGTAGGCGCGAGAATTCTGCTCGATGACGGTTTATTAGAACTGCGGATCGTCGATATTCAGGGAACGGCGGTAAAATCCGAGGTAATCGAGGGGGGAATCCTGAAAAGCAGAAAAGGGGTCAACCTACCCAGTCTCGATCTCCGACTCCCCTCGATGACGGAAAAAGACCAGCGGGATCTCGAATTCGGCCTATCGGTCGGTATCGATTGGGTTTCCCTCAGTTTCGTCCGCAAGGCGGAAGATATCCGGGCGATTAAAGCGTTTTTAGCCGAAAGAAACGCGGCGGACGTGCCGGTGATGGCCAAGATCGAGAAACCGCAGGCGATCGAGAATCTGGAGGCGATCGTCGAGGAATGCGACGGGGTAATGGTGGCCCGCGGCGACCTCGGCGTGGAGATCAGCCCGGAAAAAGTCCCCATGTTGCAGAAACGCATCATTAAACTCTGCAACCTGCGGACGATCCCCGCGATCACGGCCACGCAGATGCTCGATAGCATGATCCGCAATCCCCGGCCCACCCGCGCCGAGGCCAGCGACGTGGCCAACGCGATTATCGACGGAACCGACGCGGTAATGTTGTCGGGAGAGTCCGCGGTGGGCGAATATCCCGTGAAATCGGTGGAAATGCTCGCGAAAATCGCCCACGATGTCGAGGCGGACGTTACGTTCGATAATAATCCCCCCAGTCTGTCCGACGAAACCCACGCGCTCAGCGAGGCGCTCGTGGCGATCGATAAAGTCCTCGATCTGAAATATATCGTCACGTTTACCTCCTCCGGCTACACGTCCCTACTCGCTTCTAAGGAACGTCCCTCGGTTCCCGTCCTCGCGCTAACCCCTCACGAGAAGGTCTATCACCGTCTCAATCTGGTTTGGGGGGTGATCCCGATCCTCCTCGACCATCAGGTGGAAACCTTCGAGGACGTGCTGAAACAGACAGAATCGATCCTCATCGAACGGAATCTAGCTCGATCGGGCGATAAAATCCTGATCATGGCGGGAATTCCCATGCAGATAACCAGGGGAACTAATTTCCTCAAGATCCACACGATCGCCTAGAGAATTGCTGGAAACCCAACCCGAATCTCTCGGTGCTTGGGTTTCACTTCGTTTAAGCCAACCTATCGCCCCTCTGCCATCTATCCAGAGAAAGATTCAATCGATCTTATCCCCATTTTCTGGATTCAGAGAATATCTTCTTCGGAAAGTCCCGCTTGTTTCAAAAAATGCTTGAGCAATCCGATTTTTAAATCCCGATTGCCGTGAATCGGTACAGAGATACTGGTCGGGTTATTCGACCGACAGTAAATGTGATGGCTACCCTGAATTCTCAACAATTCCCAACCATGACGCTCTAAAATCTTGGCGAACTTTTTTCCGGAAATCGATTTCATACCGCTATCTCTAGAATCCGAGTTTTGGGATCGGCCGGCAAGGATTCCACCTCTACGGATAGACAGCCCTCGATCGCCTCGTATAAATTCTGTAGTAGTTCCTCGAAAGTTTCGCCTTGAGTGGCACAGCCGGGGATCGCCGGTACTTCCGCCCAGAAGCCGCCTTCCTCTGCCTCGTGAACGATAACTTTCAGTTTCATCGCTTATCTCCTAAAACGATTTCTAGACCTTCTAATTTTGCCATGCTATCGATCGCCGTCGTCGAGAGCGACTAGACGGGCTAATACTTCCGTAGACCTCTCACCCGATCGGTTGTTGGAGGGTCTAAAAAATGGAAAGGTGAGAATCCTCGACGATAAATCGGCTTTTTCTGGAATTTAGAGTTTTATTTTTCTATAAATATCGTTTTCAGCGTGAAAAATTCATAAATTGCCGATTTTACGTCGGAACTCGCGAGTATTTTTCGCGGAGTCTTTATCTCCCTGCCGCTCGAATAAACTCGCGGCCCGATCGAGATCGGCGATCGCTTCTTCGATTTTCCCGGAACCGGCGAACGCCAATGCCCGGTTAAAATAAGCCTCGGCGTACTCGCGATCGAGGGACAGCGCGCGGGTGAACTCGTCGATCGCCTCCCGATCCCGAGCGGAATTCAGATAGACCAAGCCCAGGTTATTCCGGGCGAAGGCATCATCCGGCGCGAGATGTAACGCTCGCTCGTAATCGGCTCCCGCCTTTGGAAAATCGCCGGTTTCTAGATAGATATTGCCCCGATTGACGAGAGCCGGAACGAAATCGGGATTCATCTCGATCGAGACCGAGAGATCGTCGATCGCCGCCTTCCAGTGATTTTCCCCGATCGAATTCAGGGCCCGATCGTAGAAAAAGAGATAATTCTGTTGAGTCTCGATCGTCGCCATCCTCGACGAGTTGGATACCGATCGCGAACCCATCGCGCATCCCCCGCTAACGAGAGCGGAAGAGAACGTCAGGACCAAGAGAAGAGTGATTTTTTTTAAGCTCCGACTCGCTAACAATCGAGATAACCCTCCCGGTGTGACCCTCCTTTCAAATTGTGCCGCGCCGGTCTCGAAATGTAGCGCCGATGTCGCGTTCTTAACAGGGGACGGAGAGGATTTTTTTCGTCCCGAACCCGTCCCCGATGTTCTCGAAAATCTCCTGGAAATCATTTACGCCGATAGACAAATTCTACAAGAGATGGGCGAAGATACTGTCTCACTTTCTAGATAATTTAGGTTATTTCTTCCGAAAATGTTAATATTTTATCGTATAAGCATTATCGAAGCTTTGGAAAAGCTCGGTTGTAGTGGATGAGATCGATGAAGCTCGAATCTTCGTTCTTCCGAGAGTCGATCCGGTCGGCGATCGGCACTAGCCCCGTAGGAAACTCGGATTCCCACCGAACCCTTTTCCGTCGGCCGGGGGAAACTCGTAAGCGATCGGCTCCGATCAACGCCGATACCGCTACCCAGACGGGATTCACCCGAGAAGGGTTCCCCGACTTTCCCGGCGAAAACCATCGGTTAGGGACAGTGTTACGATTTTAATCGTTACCGCGTTTTTCTCCGGCGATCTTATGAAAACAGCGATCGAAACCCCGTTACCTCCCGGAAGTTCCGGCCTACCCGTGATCGGAGAAACGATCGAATTTCTCACCGACGGCAAATTCTCCGCCAAGCGTCATGAAAAATACGGCCCCGTATTCCGGACGAACCTTTTCGGCCGTCCGACGGTGGTGATTTACGGCGCGGAGGCCAATCGTTTCCTGCTCACCAACGAGAATCAATATTTCGCCGCCACCTGGCCGAAAAGTACGAGAACCCTTCTCGGCCCCGCGTCGTTAGCCGTCCACACCGGGGAGTTTCACGCGTCCCGTCGCCGTTTGCTGTATCAGGCTTTTCAACCCCGCGCGCTGGCGAGTTATCTTCCCACCGTGGAAGCGATCGCGAGCGGGTATATCGATCGATGGCAGAAAACGCGAACCCTGATTTGGTATCCCGAATTAAGAAACTATACCCTCGATATCGCCTGTAAATTGTTCGTCGGGATCGACAACGGTTCGGCGAGCGAATTAGGGGAAGCGTTTGAAACCTGGTGCGCGGGGTTATTCTCCCTGCCGATTCCCCTACCCTGGACGGCTTTCGGTAAGGCGCTACGCGGTCGCGAGGCGTTACTCGCGGAAATCGAGTCGATCGTATCGCGAAGACAGAAAAGCGAGAACCCCGGCGAGGACGCGCTAGGAATTCTTCTACAGGCGCGCGATGAGGGGGGAAACGGCTTATCATTAGCGGAATTGAAGGATCAGGTGCTACTATTGCTGTTCGCCGGCCATGAAACCCTGACCTCGGCGATCGCTACTTTCTGTTTGAACGTGGCAAGAAATCCCGACGTTTTAGAAAAAATCCGTCAAGAACAGGACAATCTCGATTTATCCTCACCTCTTTCTAGCGAAACGCTCAAAAAGATGGTCTATCTCGATCGGGTGTTGAAAGAAACCCTCCGGTTTACGCCACCGGTGGGGGGAGGTTTCCGGGAGGTGATTCAAGAGTGCGAGTTCGACGGCTACCGATTGCCGGAAGGATGGATGGTACAGTATCAAATTAACGAGACGCACCAAGATCCGAACCTGTATACCGATCCCGACCGGTTCGATCCCGATCGATTCGAGACGGAGGAAAAAGTTTACGGTTACGTTCCTTTCGGGGGAGGAGTTCGCGAGTGTATCGGCAAAGAATTCGCCCGATTAGAGATGAAAATCTTCGCCGCGCGGCTGGTTCAACGGTGTGACTGGCGATTAATCCCGAATCAGGATCTCTCGTTAATCACGATCCCCACCCCGCGCCCTCGCGATGGACTGCGAGTGATCCTCACCCCGCGATGACGGTTATCGCCTATATCTATCGCGATCCCCTGCTAGAAACGCTCCCCGACGGGTTAATAGGGGGGATCGCGGTCGATCGGGTCTATCGGGATTCGGGAGAGAGAACCGCGTTACAACAACTCCTGCGCGACTGTCGGGAAAATCCCCCGCGCTCGCTGATCGTCCGTCGTCTGGCGGAATTCGGCGATACGGCGATCGAGGTCAGCGAGTGCCTACAACGGTTAGAAAGCCTCGGCATCGAGATCGTCGCCCTCGAAGAACCGAACTATCGAACGGAAATCGCCCGCATCCTCCACGAGATAGAGAAAAATCGCCAGATTTCCCGCCTCAAGGAAGGCCACGCCCGCAATCGCCTCAAAGCGCTCCCCCCACCGGGAAAAGCCCCCTACGGCTACCGTCGCGGTAAGGATCGCTACCTGCTCGATCGAACCACCGCGCCGGTCGTCAAGGACTTTTTCGATCGCTTTCTCCTGACCGGTTCCCTACGCGGTTCGGTGAAATATTTAGAAAAACGCTACGGGAAAAAGATCTCGGTTTCTAGCGCCCGCGATTGGCTTACCAACCCCGTTTATCGGGGCGATTTACTGTATTTAAACCGAGAGATTATCCCCGACACCCACGCGCCGATTCTATCGCGAGAGGAGGCCGCGGGGATCGATCGACTGCTCCGCAACCATCGTCTTTTCGCCCCCCGCAGTGCCAGCGCGCCCCGTTCCCTCGCGGGTTTGGTGGCGTGCGCGGAATGTGGCTCGCGGATGACGGTGACGCGGGTGAACCGCCGGGGGAGCGAGCGCGAGTATCTCTACCTCCGTTCCCGAGAATGTCCCCGACAACCGAAATGTCCGGCGATCGATTACGATCGATTTCTCAACAGCACAATCGAAAAAATCTGTCAAGATCTTCCCGTGGCGATCGCCCGCCTATCCTTACCGGATCTCGGCGGCATTAAAGGAGAGATCGAGGGAAATATTCAGAAAAATCGAGATATATTGCAAAAGTTAGCCGATTTACAGCGCGAGGGGATTCTCGACGAGGAAACCGCCAATTTACGCGCCTATAAACTTAACAACGAGATCGCGCGACTACAAGCCCGATTAGACCAACTACCGCCCGGAAATCTCCCGGTTATCGCCCGCGAGGTCGCTTTTCCCCAATTCTGGCGCGATCTCTCGGAAAGCGAGCGGCGATTTTATTTCCGCGAGTTCATCCGTCGCGTGGAGATCGATCGATCCGCGGAAAACGGGGAATGGGCGGTACGGTTAGTTTTCGTGTTCTAGAGTGGGGATTGGGGAATTTTTTGGGAAAAGGGGAAGGGAAAAGACTACTTTTCCGCCTTTTCCCCTTTTCCCTCACGATCCGGACTCCCGCCTCCTCCCCTTACGCTTCCGGCGCGGGGGTAGATCTCGGTAGGCCGTGTTTATCGAGAATCGCCTGTAGTTCCGCTTCTTCCGTCTTGGTGAGGGACGTGCGTAATACTTTACCTCCGTAGGGAGCGATTTCCGCGAGTACCTTATCGGGAGTCGCTTTTTTAAAGAGAACGAATAAAGCCGAGCCACCTTCCGGTAGCGTCGCGCCGAGTTCGCGCATGAAATTATCGTCCACGCCGATATCGCTTAACGCGCCGCCGAGCGCGCCACCCGCCGCGCCGAGAGCCGCGCCGAGTAAGGGAGAGAGAAATAACGTCCCGATGAGCAAACCCCAGAAACTCCCGCTCGCCGCGCCCGTGGCGGTTAAATTCACCGCTTGATTTAACTTCACCTTGCCATCTTTTCCTTTGACGACAATGGCGGCATCTTCGAGTTCGATGAGATATTCCCGTTGCAGTTTAGCGAGTGTCAAGCGCACTTCTTCCGCTTTAAACTCGTCCTCGTAAGCGATCACGATTAAATCAGCCATGATAATTCCTGGAATGGGTATTGAATAAGACCGTTATACAACATTTCGGATTTTTTCCCGATCGATCAAGTATCGGGAATTACCGAAGCGCGATTAAGTATCGTAAACCCTCGCCTCGAAAGCGTCGGGGTTTTCCTCGCAGTATTCCTCGAAGTAGGTTTTCTCGGGTTTCTTGGCGCGTTGGTGTGCCGCTTCCGCCTGTAATTCCTCGACAATATCCCAAGCGGCGGCACAATCGGGAGAAGTAGCCCCTTTTTCGGCACAGATCGCCCGCGCGCTATTTCTGGCTTTTTCTATCTCCGTTTCGAGATCGAGACTTCTGGGACGCTCGACGAAGTTTCCTTTATGAAGGATATCGCTCACCGAGATCACGCCTAATAATTCTCCCTTGATCACGGGGGCGAAACGAAGTCCGGTATTGGCGAACAAGCGCGCCACGTATTCCACGCCGAGATCGGGGTTAATCACGATGCAGGGTTTCGTCATGATCTCGTAGACGCGGATCTTGTTCGGATCTTCGCCGAAAGCGGCCACTTTATAGACGATATCGGTCTCCGTGACGATCCCGTAGGCATCTTCCCCGTGACGACGATCGACCACCAGGGAACGAATCCCGCGTTCTTTCATCAATTGTACGGCCCGCGCCACCGTCGCCGATCCTTTGATGGTGACGACATCGGTTGTCATAATCTCGCTCGCTTTCATAATTCTGTCTAGATTTGTCTATCTTAAGGGCGATGTTCGGTTATCGATCATACGATAGCTTGGGAGCAAGTTTTTTTTAGTAATATTTTTTTACAGAAACCTCGATCGAAGTATGTCCCAAGCCGAGCCTCGATCTTTTTTACCTCTTACGGTGAGAGCGCGGAATAAAATTCTCTTCTTCCTCTGTTATTGGTATAGTCGGTATCGGAAAAATCGATTCGTCAGCGCGAAAACACGGGTTATTTTCCGGCGTCGCGAGATCCGATCGAAAGTTTTCCGGGCGGACGCGATACAAGATCCCGACAATCTGTTAACGACTCCGGGGATCGAGATCGACAACCGGCGAATTTTCGCGTCGATCGCTTTTTCCGGCTACGATCGGGCGGCGATCGCTCCCTATCTCGCCCCGATCCGGGTTTTCGAGGGAAGCCCCCTCCGGGAGAGCGAAACCTGGAAAAACATTCTCTATCTGCCGAAATATCGATGCTTTTATCGAAGCGATGGGAGCCGGATCGATTATTCCTGTATTCCCGAATATAAAATCGCGCCGAAAAAAATCGAGCCGCCGAAAAACCCGCGGGAACTGAGCGGGAAATTGTTATACGGGGGGCATCTCCATCGCCATTACGGTCATTTTATCACCGAATGTATCGGGCGGTTGTGGTACGCGGCAAAAGATCGCGAGCGATCGATTCTCTACTCGGAAACGCCGAATAAAAATTTCCGCCGGGACGCGATCGATCGATTCATGTCCTTACTCGACCTCGATAAAAGTCGTTTTCTCCACGTTCAACAACCGGTAATGATCGACGAGATCGTGATTCCTTACCCGTCGTTTATTTTCGGCAAAGAAGCGTTTTCCGTGCATCGAGTCTTACCGGAATCGGTAGCGAGAGCGGTCTTGGATAAAATGCCCGAACCCACCGGCCAACCGCTGTATCTCTCGCGCTCGAAACTCGATCGAACCAATTCCTTTCGCTCGATCGAGCGAGAACTAGAATTAGAAGCGATCCTGCGGGAGAAAAATTTCTCGATCGTTCACCCGGAAACCCTGAGCCTAGAGGAACAAATTACCTTGATCAATAAACACGAGATAATTGTCGGGGTTTGGGGTTCGGCACTCCATAACGTTCTTTTCGATATTTCCCGAAAAAAGAAATTAGTTTGTTTAGGAGATATCGATATGCCCAACCGAAGTTTTTTCTTGGTTGACGGGATCAAGAAAATCGATTCGGTTTATATTTCGGCTTTAGAAGTCGGGGAAGATCCCGCGCTGGCCAAACTCAATCAAACGAGAAAGATCGACCTCGATCGGGCGATCGCCGGTTTACGATCGCTCGATTTAGTGTAGATCCGAACCGGCGATTTTCGAGCGTCACGCACGGGAAATTCGCGACGCTTCCTACCCGAAAAAATCCCGCCCCGTAGCGAGACGGGAGCGGGAATACCGGCAGAAAAAACGGGGTTATTCCTCGAACAGGCCGCCGACGAGAACCTGATCCGGGAAAGTCGGGTCGCTATTGACTTTGACCTCTTCCCCCTCTCTCGATCGAACGGGGATCTCGCCTTCGGTGAGGGAGTGATCGTACAATTCGAGCGCCAGATCTTTCGATCGTTGATAACTGTCGATCTCGCCTAGCTCGAAATAGTATTTCGCGGCGGCGCGGAGATCGTCCACCGCGCCCTGACGATCGCCCATTTCCGCGAGCAGTATCCCGCGGCCGTGGTAAGCGTCCGCGTACTGCGGGTCGAGATCGATCGCCCGGTTGAAATCGATGAGCGCGTCCTGTTTCTCGCCGAGTTTATGGAAATTCAAACCGCGTTGATAGTACATCCGGGCGGAATCGGGATCGGTTTGGAGGATGTGGGAGGCGTTCTCGATCTGCTGGATGCGCTCGACCACTCCCCGTAATTGTTGCTGTTTCGAGTCGATCGTTGCCGTGAATTGGGTTAATTCACCGGTAATATCCTGTAAAGCGACGATTTCCTGACCTTTATTCCGGATCTGTTCCCGAATATCTCCCGTTTCCCGTTCGATACGAACGTTCATCTCTTCTTGCCATGTTTGTAACCGCGCCGAGAGAGCGTTCAAACTTTCCTGGTGGTTGACGATATACAGGTTCTGCTGGCGGATCATCGTCTCGTAGTGGTCGGTCATCGCCGCTAGTAGTTGACGGCGGTTAAAAATATGCACGCCGATCGCGCCCGCGAGGGGAAAAGCGGCGAGGGCGACATTCTGGGTGGCGGCGGCGGCGATCGCCCCTCCCGCGGCGACGACCGCGGTAATACCGTCAAAAAGGTTCTGTTTTTCTAGAAAGGTCGGTCGGTTGGTCTCGTTTCTCGCGTCCATAATTTTTGAATTCCCTCGGTTGAAAATAGAGTTTGCTAATCGTCCCCGAATAAAACTTCCGCTTGGTGGGTCAGAATCTCGCAATCGCTGGCGGGGCGGGAGGCGCAGAGGAGAACGTACCCCTCTTTTAACTCCTCCGGTTTGAGGAATTCGATCGCCTTGGCGGTCTGTTCTACTTTGCCCTTGACCACTTTTCCCAGACAGTCGAAGCAGTTTCCGGCGCGACAGGAATAGGGTAATTCTAGACCTTCCTCGTCGGCGATATCGAGAATGAACTCGTCTTCCGCGACCGCTAGGGTGCGATGAATACCTTTCTCGTCGTTAATGACCGTAACCGCGTAAGTTTTCTTCATGATTGTTGTCTAAATTTATCCTCCTAACATCATATCTTCCAGTTGGAAGGCGGGTAGGATGATGGCGACTTCCTCGGGGGTGAGATAGTGGCGGATCACGTCTTGTACGATGCGGTAGTTGAGGCGGGCGTGAGCCTGCCAGCGGAAAGCCTTGGCGATCGTTTGGAACCAGATCAGGAAGCCGTCGCGGAGTCGATCGAGATCGTCGAATAACATCGTGTTCGCCGACAGACGGAGGACATTGGTGATATCGCGCCGGGTGATCGAGGTGACATCCCTTCCGTTGAGGTGAAAGAGATCTTCCGGGCGCGCGTGTTTGGTCTCTTCCCACTCCTCGACGATCCGATCGCTCTCGTCGCGGATCTTCTCGTAGGCCGAGAGACGGGTCTCGATCGAGTCGAGATAGGTTTTCACGAACTGTAGTTCTTCGGCCGTGGCGAAACGCCCGTCGGCGGCAATTCCTAAACGCTCTAATTGTTGTAACATCGGCGATTATCCTCTTTACGCGTCCGTGGTTTTCGAGAGATATTCCGTGACTTGTACCTTCGTGTCTTCGAGTTTCGTGATCATCGATCGGGTGATTAACTTCCCGGCCTCCACCAAGACCTGACCGGTCAGCGGGTGCAGGATATCCGCCTCGGCGCGACGACCGATCAGATCCTCGATGTTGTCGATCTCGCTCACGTACATCCCGGAAGGAACCTCGACCACCACACCCTGACCGACTACCCGCGCCTGACAGGCGAGACGGGAGTATTTATTGGCCGTGGTGATCACCTCCAGGGTGCGTTGTTCCCGACGGTTGAGCGGTGATAAACTCTCCATTCCCCCGGTGATGTAGACGTGGCAGGTGGAACACATTCCGCGACCGCCGCATTCTTTGAGGACGTTTAGCTCGTTTTTGAGCAAGGCCGAGAGGATATTGTCGTTGGTTTGAATGGAAACCTCTAGTTCGAGGGGGTCGAGTTTAACCGTTTTAGCCATCGTGATTGACTCCTAACACGATCTCTTATTGATTCCGACAGAGTAATTCCATAATAGTGGCTCGATCGTGGCCTTCTTCTAGCCAGGCGTTCACCGGTTTCAGGCGATCGGCGAGACCGACCACGAAATAATTCGCGTCCGCGCCGAGGGATTCGCAGGAGGTTTGCACGCAATGCAGGGTCATCCCCGTCAGCCGCGAGAAGAAACCGCTAAAAATTCCCGCCTCTAGGTGTCCCATCATCTGTTTACCCTTGGGAGCGGCTTCGATGAAGGGAGAATTCACGTTTTTCAAGAGGAGGAAACCCTGTTGATAGTATTTGAGATCGATGTCCAGGGTTCCCCATCCGTGGGTTTTCCAGCACTCTTTGAGCGATTGGAGAAACTCGATCATCTCCATGCGCGCCAGGGGTTGACCGTAGTAGTTTTCCAGTTCCTCGGCGAAACGACGGTAGAGATTTTTTCCCCACCATTGCCCGCAACCGAAAAGGACGATACCGGCGGAGGGGCCGAGTTCTTCTTCGAGTCCGATAAACAGTCCTTGGAGGAGGGTTTCGGGAAGGGCTAACAGACGCGAACCGCCCCGGTTTTCCAACAGTCCGAACTCGACATCCGATCGCACGTAAGCGTCGGGAGAAAAGTAATTCCCTTTTATCGGTTTATCCTGCAATAAGCTCGTTAGATCGATCATCGCCTTTCTCCTACAGAACTGCCGAGATTGAAGTGGATTGGCTGAATAGCGTGGTTTTCGCCTGTTCGAGGAACGGTTTGACGAGACTCATGCCCTCGGGGGAAATCACTTGACCGGCCGCGTTCGTATAATACTCGTCCAAACACCGGATGATCTGTTCGAGGCGGTACACTTTGACGATATCGGTCAGCCATTCGAGTAAACGGTGCTGTAAATACTCGGGATTATTTAACAGCATGGCCATGGCGCAGTAGCGCGTGACCGAGATCCAGTATTTCAGGGCGCGTTCGAGAAGTTTGGGGTTCTCGTCGGGAAATTCCGCCTCTAGACGGGTGACTACCGCTTGAAAAATGGTCGCTTCCTCGTCCCGGAGTGTCTCGTAGGTGGCTAATCTCTGCCGGAGGGAGTGGACGGTCTGCCGAAAATCTTGAATTTCCGCCTTGTTTAAAAATTGATTCTCGGCGCGTTGCCAGAAGTTTTCTAGATCGGTGTGCATAGAACTCTCGCGTACTTAAAATAAATTGGACAGATCGGTGGCGTTGAAGTCGTGTTCTTCGCGCTTCGGGGGTTGGACGGACGGGGAACGGGGCGCGGTCGGGGCGGGGAGGCTTCCGGGTTCCCCGCGCCAGGGCAGGGAGCGGAAATAATCTTCAACCGTCCAGGTGAGAACGGGCGCGTCGAGAACGGGAACCGGTCGGGGTTCGATCGATTTGCGTCCGGACCAGTTCGCGCGATCGAGAAATTCGGCCAGGTTGAATTCTAACCAGTTGGTCGGTTCTCGCTCTTTCCGTTCGGGTTCCGCTAATTTCGGCGGGCGACCGGACCAGTTAAAATCCTGCCAGAACCGTCCCACCGTCACGTCCGCGAGATCGCCGGTGGTCATCATGCCAGAACCTCCCCGTTAATCAAGCGTTTCTCGATATCTTTGGCGGTCGCGCCCTCGTTGTGCCAGAAGGTCGCCGCGTCGATCCGATCCTGCTTGCCGAGGAGGAATTTACAGTAGGTTTCCCCCATCGAGTAGCATTGAATCTCGATACAGTTCAGGGGTTTTTTGACTAAACTGCTGAAGAAGCCGGCGAGCAGTCCCGCGTAGATATGACAGACGGGTTTGCCCACGTCCCCGAGAGTACGGGCGACCGCGGAATCGTAAATGTTCACGAACATGAAACCGTTTTTCTGTTCGCTCATATCCACGTCCCAGTTTCCCCAGCCCTGCGAGGTGAAGGGCCACCACCAGGCCTCTAGGACGTAGGCGAGGTTAAGTTTGTGGAGTTCTTGTTTGTACTCGTACTCTTGATAGAACCAATGCCGGAAGAAATCCGCGTCTTTCAAGCCCCACTGTTTGCCGATCTGGTACATGACAACCCCGGAAGCGGAACCGACCTCCGCTTCTAATCCCTCGATCAGCCCGATGATAAAATCTTCGCTGGTCAGGACGTTCCGGCACTCGTTCCAATCGACGATCGAGCCGTGGCGGGTATCGAAGGCAAAGAAATCCTCTATACAGTAATGATGGTGTTTCTTGGGATATTGTTGTTTGAGGAGGTGTTCCCGTCTCGGAAAGGGTCTAGAGTCTTGAGAGGTCAACTGATCGGGGGTGAAAACCATTGTTTATACATCCTTTGATCGTTTGTCTTTACGGATTATTTTAAAAAGACCGCCCCGACCCAAGTGATGTTGAGATTACGGAAAAATTAAAATTATAACAAAACTTCACCTCTGTCTTCCGTGTATTTAACCAGAAGCGATTCTATCGACAGCGGCATTCGGTACATTTCGGGGGATGATCCCTTCATCGTTCTTAATAATTCGATCGCTTTCGTATCCCGACCAAAGTGGCGAGCGTCGGTTACAAACTAGGATTCTAAGATTCTATCAGTAAACCCCGTCCCGATCGGTGATCTCGATCACGAGAGGGACGGAAAAGTTATCGATGATTGTCGAGACGGTGATTGTCGAGACGGTTCAAGGATTCGATCTCTTTCTGTAATTCCTGAAGCTGGCCGGCGCGTCGGTCTAGAATCTCTTTCTCCCGTTTAAGGGCGGTTTCTAACTCTTGCAGTTGTTCGCGACGGGTCTCGATCTCCAGACTCCTACGGGTGAGTTCGAGACTGCCGACGGCGATTTCCTGTCGCCACTGTTCGATTCTCCGTTCCTCGCGAGCGACGAATTCGGGGGTGAGCGCGTCCGGGTCGAGATATTTCTCGATGATCTCTAAAATCCAGTCGATCGCCTCCCGGATCGCGCCGATATGGCCGTTATTTTCGAGATCGATCGAGACCAGAACCCCGTGCGCGTGGGGGAGATCCCGATCGAGCGCGAGGATCGAGGGTTCCCCGACACACCAAGTACCGTCCTCTTGTTGGCGCGCCAACAATTCTAGTCTCGCGGGTTCGGAATGCGGCTCTCGATTCACTCGCGCTAGGTATCGCATCACTATTGCAGGCGTTTCAAACGTTCTTGGAGGATATGGGCTTGTTTTACGGCTTCCTCTAGCGCGGCTCGCGTTTTTTCGATTAACGCGGCCGGCGCCTTCTCGACGAAGCTGGGATTGTTCAATCGATCGCCGAGACTCTTGATTTCTCCCTCTACTTTAGCCAAGTTTTTCGTGAGTTTCCCGTGTAATACCGAGATGTCAACCAATCCGGATAAAGGGATCAGGATTTCTACCGTACCGACTACGCCGGCGATCGCCTGACCGATTTCTCCGGCTAGATTATCCGTGAGGGTTAGATTCTCGATCTTGGCGAGATCTTGAAGGTAGGTTCGGCCCAGAGTTAGCGTTTCTAACTCGCGGGGATTATTCGATCGCAAAATCGCGACGATCATCGCCCCCGGTTTGATCCCCGCCTCCGCGCGCAGGTTCCGAAGCACGCGGATCGTCTCGATCAGTAGGTCGAAGGTTTCTTCCAACTCCTCGGAAATTCGCGCGGGATCGGCGACGGGATACGCTTGTAGGGCTAACACCGCGTCGGTTTCCCGCGTGAGATTGTGCCAGATCTCTTCGGTGATGTGGGGCATAAAAGGATGTAGGAGTTTTAAAATACCTTCCAAGACGATCGCGAGGGTTTGTTGTGCCACGATTCGCGAAGAAGATTCCTTATCCCATAACCGCGTTTTCACTAACTCGATATACCAATCGCAGAAATCGCGCCAGATAAACTCGTATAAACCCTTGGCCGCTTCCCCCATCCCGTAGGTTTCCAGATAATCCCGCGTCTGTTGAACGGTGCGATGGAAACGCGACAGAATCCACCGATCCGACAGTTCCAAGGCGTTTACATCCGGTTCGCCCAATTCCGACGGTGTTTTCCCGTCCAGGTTCATCATCACGAAGCGCGACGCGTTCCAGATTTTATTGGCGAAGTTGCGCGAGGCTTCCACCGATTCCGATTCGTCGGTTTTGCGGTTGTACTGGAGACTAATATCCTGTCCGGCGCCGGCCACTTCCCGGATCAGGGTGTAGCGTAAAGCGTCCGTACCGTATTTTTCGATGAGAATCAGGGGATCGATCCCGTTATTAGCGGATTTCGACATTTTTTTGCCGTTTTCATCGCGAACGAGTCCGTGAATATAGACATCGCGGAAGGGCATCTGTCCGGTGAAATAACCCGCCATCATCGTCATCCGGGCAACCCAGAAGAATATAATGTCGAACCCGGTCACGAGGACGGTATTGGGATAGTAGGTTTGTAAATCTAGGGTTTCTTCCGGCCAGCCCATTGTCGAGAACGGCCATAACCCGGAGGAAAACCACGTATCGAGAACATCGGGATCTTGTTCGAGTCGGATTGTTTCCCCGTATTTCTGCCTGGCTTTTTCTAGGGCTTGGCTTTCATCGAGCGCGACAATATAGGGCGTGTTCTCGGTAATCTCTCCCCCGGTCTCGCTGACGACGTACCACGCGGGTATCTGGTGTCCCCACCACAATTGTCGGGAAATACACCAGTCTCTGAGTTTTACCAACCAATCGCGGTAGACTTTCGCCCAACGTTCGGGAACGAAGCGGGGGGAGGTTTCTTCGTCGAGACAGGTGAGGGCTTTGGTGGCGAGGGGTTCGATTTTCACGAACCACTGGGTGGAGAGAAGGGGTTCGACGGGGACTTTCCCCCGATCGCTGTAGGGTACACTGTGACGATAGGGTTCGATTTTAACGAGAAATCCTAATTCTTCCAGTTTTTTGACGACATTTTTCCGCGCCACGAAGCGATCCTGACCGGCGAACTCTCCCGCGTTCTCGTTTAAACTACCGTCCAGATTCATGATATTGATAAAGGGCAGATCGTGGCGTTTGCCCATCTCGAAATCGTTGGGATCGTGTGCCGGCGTGACTTTGACGCATCCGGTTCCGAATTCGGGATCGACCAGTTCATCGGCGATAATCGGGATTTCCCGCCCCATTATCGGTAAAGTGAGCGTTTTGCCGATAAAGTGTTTGTAGCGATCGTCGTTCGGGTTGACAGCCACCGCGGTATCGCCTAGCATCGTTTCCGGTCGCGTGGTGGCCACTTCCAGATAGCCGCTACCGTCACCGAGGGGATAGCGGAAATGCCACAAATTGCCGTCTACCTCTTTATTTTCCACTTCCAGATCGGAAACCGCGGAACGGGACTCCGGACACCAGTTGACTAGGTATTTACCCCGATAGATCAGTCCGTCCTCGTACAGCTTCACGAAAGCGACCCGAACCGCGTGGGATAACCCCTCGTCCATCGTGAACCGTTCCCGCGTCCAGTCTACGGAAACACCCAAGCGACGCAGTTGGTTGACGATCGTACTGCCGGACTCTTCTTTCCATTTCCAGGCTCGATCGAGAAATTTCTCGCGTCCGAATTCGTATCGGTTGGTTTTCTCGGCTTTTAGCTGTCGATCGAGGATGGCCTGTACCGCTATACTCGCGTGGTCGGTTCCGGGTAGCCAGAGGGTATTTTTCCCCGTCATGCGATGGTACCGGATCAGGGTATCGATCAGGGCGCTCTCGAACGCGTGACCCATGTGGAGGCTTCCGGTCACGTTCGGCGGGGGGATCACGATACAATAGGTTTCTCCCCCTTTTTCGGGATCGGCTTTAAATACGTGCTGTTTTTCCCAGTATTCCTGCCATTTCGCTTCCGTGGTCTTGGGATCGTATTGGGTGGGTATGTCCGAGGTCATGATGTCAGGATCTTCCGTTTCGTGGTTCTTTACAAATTGTGCCACAGCCACGGACGCGGGGTTTAGGGAAGGCCGGACGTTTCCCGAGCGATCGTTTTTCTCTCTCGCTCGGCGGAAAAGTTAGAATTAAAATTCACGATCGGAATAAGAGGTCTTGGGTCGAGACCAGACCCGTAATCTAGGAGATCGGACAAGAAAAACACGCGTGAAACCGTGATGAGGCTCGATGTTTCTAGTTAGTTTCCCGATATAAATCGCTCCGTTTTCTTCTCGTCACTGTACGTCAATTCGTTACGGGTTCGCGCGGAAGTTCACGATTCGATCCCCGCTCGATCGATCGTCCTGGGAGAGCGATCGAACCGCCCCGAAAACGGTACGATCGAGACTTATCCCGCGGGGCTTCTGGCAGTTTTGTCCGCTCTACGAAACGCGCGCTACAATAACGGGATAAACCGCGACCGGGAAGGGGAGAAGTTAGATCATGCGATTGCTACGGGTTCGAGTGCCGGATTTTCGATCGCTCAAAAATATCGATATTAGTTTCGAGAAGGATTTTTCCCCGAGTATCTTTGCCGTCAGCGGTCAAAATCCGGGCGCGAACAGCGCGTTATTACAAACGATTTTTATTTTACTGTACTGTTCGCACGATCCGGAGAGAGCGGAATTCATTCAAAAATTACTCGATTCCTTCGAGTTTGAAGCGGACGAGAAAACCCTAGCGATTTTTGATATTTGGGATGGAAAAAAAACCGTTACCTTAGAGTTTTCCGCCTGTAAATATAGCGTTTTGACCAGAAACCTAAAGCTCGATCGATTGACGGACAAGCAGATCAAAGCGCTTCTAGATCCTCACTGGCCGTCTACCGTGGAAAAGATGGCGTTAGAAAAAAGAATCCAGTTATTGAACGCCGATCTCCTCGTTTTAGAGCGGATTGAAAAACGCGCGAGAAACCTCGTCCGAATCAGCGATCGGGACGCGAGAGAACGAATCATCGGACAGGAGATAAAAGCCTGCAATCGGCTTTTCTCTCGAAAAAATCAATGGATCAGCTTCCCCGATGATCCTTCTTATTTTGAAGAGTTCAAGCGGGATTTTCACGAGGAAATTGTCGCTCTATCTCAAAGAATAGAAGCTATTTTGCGCGATCTACGAACGACTCGAAATCAACATGAATATCGCTGGAAATCGATCACTGAAAATTTTAATCGTAAAAAACAATATTTGATCATCGATTATAAAGAGGTACCGGACAAATATCTGTTGTTCTGTAGCTCGGCCGAGCTAGAGTTTGATCGATTGGAAGATTTCTTACTCGAAATATCGAATCGAATATACTTCGCTTCGCCGTCGTCAAAAATCTTTCTCTTTATCAATAAAGAAACCCGAAAAAATGTCTTTTCCCGAGACTCCGGCGCGAACAACGACGATCAATACGCTTTAGCGTTTAAAAATGCCAAGGCGCATCTACCCCGTTTTTTTACCTACGATTTTTTCCCGCTGGATTTAGCGGACAAACCCTCGCGTTACCCGCATTCCGGGAATCGCGTACACTCGATCGAGATAGAATCCCGTCGAGAGAGTTTACTGGAATTAATCGATGAAATAGACTCTCTCATGAGCTATAAAAAAATGGATTTTCAACGGGATATGCCTCGAATAAACTCGATCTTGAATAATAAATTAAATTGGCAAGAACTCGCCGAATTCGATATAATTTACGGAGAATTAAAAAGATTAAATATTTATTTTTGGTTACAGTATCGTAAGATCGAGAGATCGATCGTGTTAATCGACGACATCGAGAGCGGTTTACCGATAGAGTGGCAGGCTAAAATTATCGAGGATCTACAGAAATGGGAACCGAGTAATCAATATATTTTAGCGACGTACTCCAACGAACTCCGTCAAGCATTACCTCCCGCGCATTCTAAACCGATCGAACCGAAACGCGATCTCGATGATTGGTCGAAACCGACGGAGGAAGCGATCGATTTTTGACCGGGTATTCTCGGGGAAGTGGGTCGATCGTTTTCTAACCGGGAGAGCGATCGGGAAGCCCCGAAAACGGTACGATAGAGACAGACCGCGAGAACGAAAAAAGAGGCGCTTTTCTAGATGATGCGGGGTTTTCAGCCGTTTTGTCCGCTCGCGAACAACCCGCGTTACAATAACGGGAGAAACCGCGACTTGGAAAGAAGGGAGGGTGGGATGATGCGATTGCTACGGGTTCGAGTTCCGGATTTTCGAGCGCTGAAAAATCTCGATATCGCTTTCGAGAGGAAGTTCGTTCCGAATATTTTCTCGATCGACGGTCAAAGCACTAGCGCGAAAAGCACTCTTTTACAAATCATTTTTATCTTGCTTCATTGTTCTGGCGACCCGGGGAAAGCGAAATTTTTCCAAAGATTATTGGAGCATTTCGATTTCGATTCGGAACAAAAAACCGTGGCGATTTTCGAGATTTGGGATGGGACTAAAATCGTCACGCTAGAGTTTTTCGTCCGTAAATATAATTCTTTCCAGCGCTCGATCGATCTCGCGAGGCTGAATAAAAAACAGAGCGAGGCCCTGCAATCCTATCAATGGTTAACGATCGAGGAAAAAGAGGAGTTAGATAAAAAAGTCCAGTTACTGAACGCGGATCTGAAAGCGTTAAACTCGATCGAGGCGCGAGCGAGAGCGATCGCGGGAATTCCCGACCAGACGGAGAGGCAGAAATGGATCGAGCGGGAAATCGAAGTTTGTCAACGATTACACTCCCGGCAAAAACAATGGATCGGTTTTTCCGATCGAGCTTCGTCTTTTATGACTCACCCTGAAGATTTCCATCAAGCGGTCATCGATCTGGCGAAGAGAATACAGGAGATACTATTCGACCTGAGTGTTAGAAAGGATCGCTATGATTACCTCTTAAAAGCCATTGCCGAACAGTTACGACCGAAAAATCAGTATTTGATTACCGATTATTTACAGCATCAAGAGAAGTGTTTGTTGCTCTGTAGCGCCACCTCGATCGAGTTCGATCGGATCGAAGGATTTTTACGGGAACTGTCCGATCGAGTTTACTTCGCTTCCCCCTCGACCAATTTTTTCCTGTTTATCAATCAACCGACTAGAGATAGTGGCTCGGATCTCGGTAGGAATCTTGCGCTAGATTACGAGGAAAAGCTGAAAGAGATTAAAGAGAAAATGCCGAGTTTTTTCACCTATGATTTCTTCACGCTCGATGTCTTAAATAACTATGCTCCATACACGGGCTATCTACCCGATCGAGAGGAAACGGCGGTAGAAACAACTCAAAAGAAATTTTGGAGGTTGATGGAAGAAGTGGAAAAGATGTTCGGGTATCGAAAAAAAATGGTTGAGAAGCGCTTGCCAGAAGCGACATCCCAGCGAGAGGGAAGCGGCAACGATCGAGGCTACGATCCGTCGAATCTAACCTATAGCGAGTTCAAAAGATTGAATATTTATCTATGGTTAAAATATCGGAAAATCGAAAACTCGATCGTGTTGATGGATGACATCGAGGGCGGCTTTCCCACCGATTGGCAAGGTCAACTGATCGGGGATTTACAAGCGTGGGAACCGACCAATCAATATATTTTAACCACCCGTTCCCCCGAGATCCGGCGAGCGCTACCCGCGGCGCATCACAAGACGATCGAGTTCAAAGGGTATTTCAAAGGGCGATTGAAATCGATGGAGAAGATACCGATCGAGGAAACCGATAAAAAATCGACCGATAAAAAGTTGACCGATAAAAAATCGATCGATCGAAAGAAAATCTAGATTTTGATTACCGATCGTCTATTCGCTTCTCCTGTACGGGCGAGCTTGGAAATCCGCCCCCACTGTAACCACCGCGTAATTCTGCAATTCTGCCGGAGGGATTGTCTTCCCGTCCCGGCCGTGCCGGAGAGTTCCCGGAATTCGATCCGCGAGATCGATCGACCGCTCGGAGATCGCCCGAAAACGGTACGATGGGGAAATCACTAGCTTTCGAGGGATGTGAAATATGGGCCGGACGATCGCTTATCTGGGGCCGACGGGAACCTATTCCGAAACGGCGGCCTTAACCTACGCCGAAAGTCTAGAACCGGACACCGGCCGATTGATCCCCTATCCCAGTATCGCCCTCGCCCTGCGATCGCTCGTCAACCGGGAAACCGATCTCGCGGTCGTTCCCGTCGAGAACTCCACCGAGGGAAGTGTCGTCATGACCCTCGACGCTCTCTGGCAGTTGGACGGGTTACAGATCCAACAGGAACTGGTCATGCCCATCGTCAACGCGTTACTATCGCGGGGAACCTCTCTCCCGGAAATTACCGAGATCTATTCCCATCCCCAACCCCTCGGCCAGTGCCAGAAATGGCTAGAAACCCATCTACCCAACGCCACGCTGATCCCCACCAACTCCACCACCGAAGCCATCCAACGCGTCGAAAACCGACCGACCGCGGGCGCGATCGCCTCCCACCGGGCCTCGCAACTGTACAACGTTCCCATCCTCGTCGAACCGATCAACGATTACGCCAATAACTGTACCCGTTTCTGGGTGATGGGATGGACTCCCAGCACCGAGGGAAATCGACTCTCCCTCGCCTTTCAAATTAAAGATATGCCCGGCGCGTTGATGAAACCCCTAGAAGTGTTCGCCCAACGACAGTTAAACCTATCGCGCATCGAATCGCGACCGACGAAACGATCGCTCGGAGAGTACGTTTTCTTTATCGACGTGGAAATCGAACCGGAACAAAAACCCCTCGCCGCGTCCGCGTTAGCCGAACTCGCCGAATATACCGACGAACTCAAGGTTTTTGGCTATTATCCGGTCGCGTGATCGTCCCGGAACGCGAGCCGACTCCCGATCGGATCTGCCACAATCGATCGGATCTGCCACAATGAATACAGGGTAACTAGACACAACGAAACTATGCACAGAAAATCTCCCCTCACCGTAGGACGCGGACAATCGAAACATCAGGGTCGTCAAAGAGCGCTGAAAGGCATCGTTTCCGGGTGGATGATCCTGCAAACCGTTTTCACCATCGCTCCCGCCTGGAGTCAAAAAGCGAAAAATACCCTCACCTACGGCGAATTGTTGGAGAAAATCGACAACGGGCAGGTAAAACGGGTCGAGATCGATCCCTCCCTCCAACAGGCCAAAGTTACCCTCGTGGGGCAAACGGAAAAAGACCCGACCCTGAAAGTCACTCTCCTCGAACAGAATCCCGAATTAATCTCCCGACTCGACGCGAAAAAAGTCGAGTACGGTATTCTCCCCAGCACCGATCACTCGACCCTCGTGAGCGTTTTAACCAATCTCCTCGTAGTAATTCTCCTGCTCGGTTTAGTAGTATTTATTATCCGTCGTTCCGCGAACGCGTCCGGCCAGGCCATGAACTTCGGCAAATCCCGCGCGCGTTTCCAAATGGAGGCGAAAACGGGCATTCAATTTAATGATGTGGCGGGAGTCGATGAAGCGAAGGAAGAACTGCAAGAAGTCGTCGTCTTTCTCAAACAACCGGAGAAATTCACCGCCATCGGCGCGAAAATTCCCAAGGGCGTTTTATTAATCGGGCCGCCGGGGACGGGAAAAACCCTCCTGGCTAAAGCGATCGCCGGGGAAGCCGGGGTTCCTTTTTTCAGTATCTCGGGGTCGGAATTCGTCGAGATGTTCGTCGGGGTCGGCGCGTCGCGGGTGCGGGATCTGTTTAAAAAAGCCAAGGAAAACGCGCCCTGCTTGATCTTTATCGACGAGATCGACGCGGTAGGCCGTCAGCGCGGGGTCGGTTACGGGGGCGGTAACGACGAGCGCGAGCAAACCCTCAACCAGTTATTAACAGAAATGGACGGTTTCGAGGGGAATACGGGAATAATCGTCATCGCCGCCACCAACCGCCCCGACGTGTTAGATACCGCCCTCCTGCGTCCCGGACGGTTCGATCGCCAGGTGGTGGTCGATTACCCCGATTTGAAAGGCCGCCTCGGAATCCTGGAAGTACACGCGAAAAACAAGAAAATCGCGCCGGATGTGTCTCTAGAAGCGATCGCCCGCCGCACCCCCGGCTTTACCGGCGCGGATCTGGCTAACACGCTCAACGAGGCCGCGATTTTTACCGCGCGACGGCGCAAAGAAGCGATCACGATGGTGGAAATCAACGACGCGATCGATCGTATCGTCGCCGGGATGGAAGGCCGCGCGTTAGTCGATAGTAAGGCCAAACGCCTGATCGCCTATCACGAGGTCGGTCACGCCATCGTCGGCACCCTCTGCCCCGGCCACGATAAAGTCGAGAAAGTCACCCTCATCCCGCGCGGACAAGCGCAGGGGTTAACCTGGTTCACTCCCGACGAGGAACAGGGGCTAGTTAGTCGCTCTCAACTATTAGCCCGGATTACCGGCTTACTGGGGGGACGCGTGGCGGAAGAATGTATCTTCGGCGAGGACGAGGTGACGACCGGCGCGGGCAACGATATCGAGAAAATCACCTATTTAGCCCGTCAGATGGTCACTCGCCTGGGAATGTCGGAACTCGGCCCCGTCGCGCTCGAAGAAGAGCGCGATTCCTACCTCGGCGGCGGATTCGCGGGCAATTCGGAACTGTCGCTAGAAATGATGGCGAAGATCGACGCGCAAGTTCGTTCACTTGTCAAGCAATGTCACGATCTGGCCACGAAAATCGTCCGGGAAAATCGCGTGGCGGTCGATCGACTGGTAGATATCCTCATCGAACAGGAAACGATCGACGGCGATCGCTTCCGGCAATTACTGGAGGAATTCCGCCAAACCAGCGAGAAAACCGTAACCACGACGGTTTAAAAATCTCCATTCCCGTCGATCGTTATTTCCCGATAGCGATCGACGTTCTTTCTCCGGATGATTTCTAGACAGGAAATTGTGAATTTAGAGGGAGGTTTTATGACCGCGCGAATCGATTCTCCCCCGCGAACGCTCTACGAACAGGATTACGCTCTCTGGTTAAAAACCACCGTGGAACAATTGCGTTCCGGTCGGTTAGCGGAACTAGATATCGAAAACTTGATCGAGGAATTAGAGGGAATGTCTAGGAGCGATAAACGGAGTCTCGAAAGTTTATTAATCCGACTTCTAGAACATCTTCTAAAATTAGCTTACTGGGAATCGGAACGCGAGCGAAACGGTAATCACTGGAGCGCGGAAATCACCAATTTTCGCTATCAAATCTCGAAGTTACTAGCGGATAGTCCTAGCTTAAAACCTTATCTAGAGCAGATTTTCGAGGAAGCTCACGCGGTAGCCCGACGCAGTGTTTCCCGATCGATGAAAGTAAACATCGACACGTTACCGGAAAATCCGATCGCTCCGATCGAACAGATCCTCGATGATAATTGGCTCCCCGTCGAGAAGGAATTGTAAACTAAAAAGGAGTCGGAACGTGGAGATGGATTTTCTCTCTCGAAACCGGGTGACGGAACGCGAGATCGCGCGCGTGGAGATACAATCGATCGCCCTCCTTTCCCCCGTACAATCGATCGCCCAGAATCGGCACTTTTAATCCCCGTTGACAGTGAACGCGGATTTGATGGGTTCTTCCCGTCAGCGGCAGAAACTCCCCGCGCGAATCGCCAATCACTCGAAATTTCGTGATACTCGGCTTTCCCCGTTCCGTATCGACGATCTGATAGGGACGACGATCGAGATCGGGACGCAGGGGCAGATCGATCGATCCCTCTTTTTTCGTTATATTGTCCGACAATAAGGCTTCATAGACTTTATATACCTCTCTATTTTCAAATTGACGGGATAGTTCCCGATAACTTTCTCTATCTTTCGCCAATAATAAAATACCCGACGTTTCTCGATCGAGTCGATGGACGGCTATTGCGTCTTTTCCCCGCGCGCGGAGACGGGTAATCACCGAGTCTCCCGTTTCCCGATAGCGTCCTGGGACGGAAAGCAGATCGATCGGCTTATTAACCGCCAGAATCGATTCGTCCTCGTAAATAATCTCCAAAGATGGCTGTAATCCCGACAATAAAAAGCCCATCAAAGGCTGACACCGCTCGACACAAGCCCCGTAAAACTCCCCCGCGACTTTATCCCGATTAGAATTCCCCCACCAGAATTCCGCCATCGCGACCGGAATAAATCCCTGAATAGCGGCATAATGAAGCAATTTCGGCGCGCAACATTCCCCCGTTCCCGTGGGGAGTAAATTATCGCCCATTAGCAGTTGTAGGGAGAGAGAATCGCCGGCGAAATTGGTGAGACAGTACGATCGATATAACAATTCCTGTAACTGTTTCGAGAGGTTTTTCCGTTGTTGTTTTAACTCCCGTATCCGTCGATCGCTTTCCGCGATCCGTTCCCGTAATGGTTGCAAAACCCGATCGCGTTCGCGTTTGAGATTCCGGCGATCGATTCCCTCCCGACGGCTGATCTCGTTCAATTTTTCCAATTCTTCCGCGCTTAACTTGCCCGTTTCCCTTCTTTCCTGCCGTTCCCGTTTATTCTCTCGATGGAGATCGGTGAGGGATTGTAACCGTCGATCGAAATCCGCTTCTAACTCCCGATAGGAGGTTCGATCGGGAATCGCCTGTAACCGTATTATTTCGCTCTTTAAAGCATCCAAACGAGCTAAAACCTCATTTTCATCCCAAACCAGCTTTTCCCGCCCCGGTATCGGCGGAACCCATCCCGTGACTTCCTGCCGTCCGTCGAGAAGTCCGGAGAAAGCTTTCAGATAACCCGTTTCCCCCGCGGGAGTTTTCACCAACAAAACCCCGTACATTTTCCCCTCGCGTTCGCCCGGAAGTTCCGCCATTAAACCGCGCGCGATTTTCTCCGCGAAACGGGTACGGGGTAAGGTGATTAACTCTCCCGTCCGCGGACAGATTCCCTCGTACTGATACGTTACCCGATCATCCTCGGATTCGAGGATAAAATGTTCGATCGAGTGAAAAGTCTCCCTCACCTCCTGCCTCCTATCACTCTGTTCCCATACTCAAGCATCTCAACGGGATTTCTCGATACAATATCAACACGGAAGGTTAAGCGCGAGCGTTTCGATTTCTGTAGTTCCTTTCCTTAACTCCCGCCAATCCCATGAACGAAGAACGTCTACAATCCTATCTCACCCTCACCCAACAACTCCTTAACTTTACCACCGAGGAAGAATTGAGCGCGACCCTCGATAAAAATCGGGACTTACTAGACGCGGGATTTCTCGACTTTCTCAACCAACACGCGACCCTTCTAGCCGAACAGGGAGAGGAAGAAACCGCGTGCGGGGTAACGAACCTAGCGGAAAGATTAGCGGGGGCATCGGGAATGACAGAAAGCGAACTAGATCTACAGGGCTATCTCGATTTTTTGGAAACAGTATTACAAGCAGAATACGAAAGTAACGAGCCGAACGCGATCTACCCGATCCTAGAAAAGAATCTCGATAAACTGAATCTAACTTTTGCGGAACTTCTACAGAAATGGGCGAGAAAGGTTTTTGCGAACAGTAGCCAAGAAGAAACCGAAACTATCGCTGGGGTAATCGGAAATTTCTGTATCGATATTCAAGAATTTCCCCTCGGCAATCGTTCCTACAACCGAGAAATTGCCATCGCGGGCTATGAGGTGGTATTAGAAATCTACACCCGCGAGGCATTCCCCGTCGAACACGCGATGACCCTCTATAACCTTGCCCTCGTTTATATTGACCGCATCCAGGGAGATCGAGCGGAAAATCTAGAAAAAGTGATCGAACTCTACACCGAAGCGCTAAAAATTCGCACCCGCGAGGCATTCCCCATCGAACACGCGCGAACCCTCAATAACCTCGCCAACGCTTACAAGAACCGCCTCCGGGAAGATCGCGCCGAGAATCTCGAAAAAGCGATTACCGATTATCGATCGGCGTTAGCAGTTTTCACCTATGAATCTTTCCCTTATCAATGGGGAAGTACAACCTATAATCTAGGAGTCGCTCTTAACGAGAGATTCGATCGATTAGGCGAGAGAGAAGACTTAGAAGAAGCGATCGATGCTTTCGAGAAGATTATGAAATTTTATGAAAAACATCCCGATGAGAAATTCAATCTCGCTCGAACTCGCTCCGCTCTAGGACACGCTCTCTTTCAACAGGGAAACTATACACGAGCGATCGAAATATTAGAACGAGCGCGTCTGGAATGGCAAGACCTGAAAGATATCGCGAATCTAGCGGCCACTCTATTCGATCTCGGTAGACTCTATCACTTACAGGGATTTCTAGAACAAGCGCGGCTCTACTATAAAGATTCCTCGCGCCTGTTCCGTCGAACGGGCGATAAAACGAAAGAATTTGCTATCATGGTCGCGTTAGGGAACTTGTCCATGCAAACCGGTCGGATTTCCGATGCCGAAAACTATTTAACCCGAGCCAAACAATACTACGAAGAGGAAAAGAATGTCGTTCGGTTACAAGAAATCCAGAAACTATTAGATTTCATCCCTAAAGACTATGCAGGATTTACAAAAATATAAAAACACCCTCCGAACCTGGGGACTAAGCGACAATCCTTTTCGCGCGGTTCCTCCCGATACCGCGGAAGATCTAGAGAAAATTTTTTACGGGCGCGCCAAAGAAGTTGAAATCGCTCTACCTACGCTGTACGAGGGGCGTAATATTTTAATTCGGGGAGCATGGGGAATCGGCAAAACCTCCTTGATCCAACATTTACTATATCAGCTACAAAAACAGGTCGCGACCCTAGACGAACCGATGGCGGTTCTATATCTGAGCGGGATTCCTGGCGATAGTGCCAATGATTTTTATCGCGCCCTGGCGTTAATGCTGGCGGATAGTTTATCGGAAGTGGATGAGCAGGCAAAAAATATCGCCGATACCCTGCGAGGATTTTCGATCCAACGTCCGAAACAAACCATCGAAGGTAGGGTAAGTTTTTTCGGTTTCACGTTAGGAACCAGAGTAGAAAAGCCCTCCTCCGAACGCACCCCGATGGCGAATGCCGATCCGTACACCCTCTTAATTCCCCTGTTACATCAAGCGGAAGAACATTACTCGCGTTTAGTGATAGCGATCGACGATCTAGACAAGAAAAACCCCACGACCGTCCAAGACATTTTAGAAAAAAGTCTCGATTTATTTCGGATGGGTAAAAAGCGTTCTTTCGTGATGACGGGGCGAAGTTTTACCACCTTACAAGAAACCTCGATTAAAGCGTTAGGAATTTTTTCCGAAGATTTCAATCTAGCGGCCATGAGTGCCGAGGAACTCCATCATATTGTTATTCGCTATCTAAACTCGGTTCGAGAAAATCCCCGCGACTCGGTTTATCCTTTTACCGAAGAAGTTATCGAGAGAATTATCGAATATTCTAGAGGGATTCCGCGACAACTCAATACGATCTGTGAAAAGATCCTACGTCAAGCGGCCATGAAGGGAGCCACCGAAATTAATAACGAAATTTTTAGCCTTTTATGGACGGACTTACAACAACAATTCACGGCGGAACTCGATCCCCATATTCGCCGTTTACTGTACGAAGCTTATCAAGCGGAAGGAATTCACGAGGACATCGAAGATAGTGTTCTCGCCCGTCTAGGAGTTTCTACCTTTATCGAACTCCTACCCACCCTAAAAAATTTAGAAGAACAAGGAAGTTTAATCCGTCAGGATACCGCTAAAGGTACTCGCTTTCTCCCCTCAGAATTGTTCAAACCAGAAACCCTAGATCCCGGTTTTTCAACCCCGTAGGGTGGATTAGCGAAGCGTAATCCACCGCCCCTCTTTATCATAAACAACAAAAAATGTCAAGCAAAATTCACGGCGATAATCTCTCCCGTTTCCAGGTTCCATCTTCCTGGCGGGAATAAGAGAGTCGATCGTGTAAACGGCTCGGTCTGCCCTGCCAGAACTCGATCGAATCCGGCAGAACCCGAAAACCGCCCCAGTGGGGAGGACGGGGAACCTCGCGATCTTTATATTCCTCTTTTAACTCTTCTAGGCGTTTTTCTAGCACATCCCGGCTATCCACCACCTCGCTTTGTTCCGATGCCCAGGCACCCAAACGCGACTCCCACGGACGGACGAAGAAATAATTATCCGATTCCCCCTCGCTAATTTTCTCCACCCGTCCCTCGATGCGGATCTGTCGTTCCAGGTTTCCCCACCAGAAAACGAGACAGGCATAGGGAGTCGCCGCTAATTCCCGTCCTTTCGCGCTGTTGTAGTTGGTAAAGAGAACAAAACCGGCGGGATCGAAGTCTTTGAGAAGAACCATCCTCGCGCGGGGTTTCCCGTCCGGGGTAACGGTAGCCAACGTCATCGCGTTCGGTTCGCGGGTTTCCTCGCTGACCGCCCGATCGAACCACTGTTTAAATAAAATGAAAGGATCGGCGGGCGCTGACGATTCTAGCAGTTCTTCCAGCCCGTAGTTCAAACGTAGGTCGGCGATCGATAAATCCATTGTCTCTCTCGAAATGATGTCCAATCCTTCTCGATCCTACAATAGACCCTCTCTAGCGATCGGCCGTCAGCCGTCAGCCTTTTAGCCAACAGCCGCTTACCAAATAACGAATCCTTTTAAATTCACCCCTAAAAAAACTAAAAGCCTTCTCCTGTCTCCTGCCTCCTGTCTCCTGTCTCCTGTCTCCTGTCTCCTGTCTCCTGTCTCCTGTCTCCTGCCTTCTGCCTCCCGCCTTCTGCCTCCTCCTGCCCCCTGCCTCCCGAGATAACCATGACTATCACATCCGCCAGTGAAGCGATCGCCTCTTTATTAGAGATGGCCGAAACCGGAGAGATCGATCCGTGGGATGTTCAAGTAATTGACGTGATCGATCGCTTTCTCGCGGAATTAGGACTCGCGGACGATCTCGACCTCACCCTCGCGCGCGCGAACCTGCCCCGATCGGGCCAGGCTTTTCTATGGGCTTCGATGTTAGTTTTATTTAAAGCCGATACCCTCGAAAGATTCTCGATCGAGGAAGCGGAAGAAATCATCCTAGAGGAAGAACTTCTCGATCTCGACGAGGAATTGCGATCGCTCCCGCGCTATCTCGAAAATCATATCCGCCGACGAACCGCCGCGCCCCCTCCCCGTAAACGTCGCGTCACCCTCGCGGAATTAATCGCCCAACTCGAACAGATCGCCGCCGAGATCGAATCCCTACCCGCGGTTCCCACCCTCAACACCAAACCGCGCCCCCAATCGCGACGGGAAGCCAGAGAGATCATCACCCACCTAGCCCATCAGGAAAATTTAACCGAACTCGCCGAAGAGTTAGATGTTTTTTTAAGCGGAAAATTCGCTATCTTCGGTCATAATAGCCTAGATTTCGAGCGATTATTGCAACTGTGGAAAGAGGAGAAATCCCCGCTCGCTCCTGAATCGGCGGACAAAGAAAAAGTCGCGCTCTTTTGGGCGTTACTTCTCCTCGCCTCCCAATCGAAAGTGGAACTCTTTCAAGCGGATTTCTATCAAGATCTGACGATCTGCCCGATCGGGCGATCGCTTTTGAGCGCCTAAAAAAAGGCCGGTAACGCTCGTTACGAAGCCCCCCCGATCGGGTCCCCGCGGCGCGTGTCCTATGGGTATAACGAGTTTCCGGATTCCGAGCCGATAGTGATACACTAGGCATGACTCATCCACTCTCCGATAGCGATAAGGAAGTAAGCATTCATGAAAGCCATGATTCTGGCGGCCGGAAAAGGAACTCGCGTGCGGCCGATCACCCACACGATTCCCAAACCCCTGATCCCGATCTTGCAGAAGCCGGTGATGGAATTCCTGTTAGAACTGCTCCGTCAGCATGGTTTCGATCAGATCATGGTCAATGTTAGCCATCTCGCCGAAGAGATCGAGAGTTATTTTCGCGACGGGCAGAGATTCGGGGTACAGATCGGCTATTCTTTCGAGGGACGGATCGAGGATGGCGAATTAATCGGCGACGCGATGGGATCGGCGGGCGGATTACGCAGAATTCAGGACTTTAACCCGTTTTTCGACGATACGTTCGTGGTTCTCTGCGGCGACGCGCTCATCGATCTCGATCTAACTTCCGCCGTCCGTTGGCATCGGGAAAAAGGGGCGATCGCTACCGTGATCACCAAAAGTGTCCCCCGAGAAGAGGTATCGAGTTACGGGGTGGTTGTCAGCGACGGGGAAGGACGGATTCAAAGTTTCCAGGAAAAACCCTCGGTAGAAGAAGCGTTAAGTACCTGTATCAACACGGGGATTTATATTTTCGAGCCGGAAATCCTCGATTATATTCCCCCCAATCAAAAATACGACATCGGGGGCGAACTTTTCCCGAAATTGGTCGAGAAAGGCGCGCCTTTCTACGCGCTGAATATGGAATTTGAATGGGTGGATATCGGGAAAGTCCCCGATTACTGGCACGCCATCCGCGGTGTCCTCTCGCGGGAGATTAAAAACGTGGATATCCCCGGCATCGAGGTGAAACCGGGCATCTACACGGGGTTAAACGTGGGCGTGAACTGGGATAAGGTGGACATTACCGGGCCGGTTTATATCGGCGCGATGACGAAAATCGAGGACGGGGCGAAAATTGTCGGCCCCAGCATGATCGGCCCGAACTGTTGGATCTGCGCCGGCGCGACGGTGGATAATAGCGTCATTTTCGAGTATTCGCGTTTGGGGCCGAAGGTGCGTTTGGTCGATAAGTTAGTGTTCGGACGCTACTGCGTGGATAAAACGGGCGCCGCGATCGACGTGGAAGCGGCCGCGCTCGATTGGCTGATCACCGATAGCCGGAAAGTTCTCATCGAGCGGGATAATCCGAAGATCAAGGCGATCGAATCGTTATTCCAGACCGAGAATGTTTGAAGAACCGATCGATATTCTCATTCTCTCCAACGGGCCGGGCGAGATCTCTACATGGGTGCGTCCCGTTGTCAAGTCCTTGCGACAAAAATTAGGAAACGATCGCTCCCTCGTCCGGATCTCGGTGGTTCTCTCCCCCTGCACCCACGCGATGGGCGCGGAAACGGAGGTAGTAAAACGCTATCCGGAGGTCGATCGGGTTCAATCGCCCGATCGCTTTTTTCCTTTTTTGTTATGGGGGAAAACGGCGGAAAATTGGGATTGGCGATCGAAAGGAATCGTTCTCTTCCTCGGGGGCGATCAGTTTTTCACGCTGGTGATCGGTAAACGGTTGGGCTATCGGACGGCGATCTACGCGGAGTGGGAGGCGCGCTGGTATCGGGGGATCGATCGCTTCGGCGTGATGAACGAGCGGGTTTTACAGGCGATCCCGGAGAAATACCGCCATAAATTGAGCGTTATCGGCGATTTAATGGTGGATCTGCCCACCGCGAGCGATCGGGCCGAAACACCGACGATCGCCCTCCTCCCCGGCTCGAAACCGGGGAAACTCGCTCAGGGTGTACCGTTGACGTTATCGATCGCTGAAGAGATCCACGCGCGCGATCCCCGGACGAAATTCCTCATTCCCGTCGCCCCGACGATCGATCTAAAAACGTTAGCCCGCTTCGCCGATCCGGAATGTAATGAAATGATTCCGAAAACGGGCTGGACTAGCGCGAAAATCGTCGAGGGAGAGACTTCCTATTTAGAAACGTCCGGAGGGTTAAAAGTCGAGCTATTTACCGATTTTCCCGCCCATAACCATCTGGCGCGCTGTCATTTCGCGTTAACCACCGTGGGCGCGAATACCGCGGAGTTAGGCGCGTTGGGTATCCCGATGATCGTGTTACTGCCGACGCAACAACTGGACGCGATGCGGACGTGGGACGGTTTGCCCGGACTTCTGGCCAATTTACCGGGGGTGGGATCGACTTTCGCCAAGTTGATTAATGTAGTGATGCTCCGGAAGAATCGTCTGTACGCGTGGCCGAATATCTGGGCCGGGGAAGCGATCGTCCCCGAACTATTAGGACAGTTAACACCGGCGGAGGTGGCGGATCTCGCGCTGTCTTGGTTAGAAAACCCGGAAAAATTAGAGGCGATCCGTCAACGTTTGCGTTCCGTCCGGGGCGAATCCGGCGCGGTGGATAAATTGGCGAGTATCGTCGCGGAATTGGCGCTAGAACGGGAATCGGTTCGATCGTGATCTTGTTAGACCGTCTCGTTACTCGTTAGCCGCGACATCGATTCTATCAACGCCCTTAGCGCTTCATTCACGGATTCGGGAATAGTAACCCCGCGATTTTTGGGGAGAGAGCGCTAACCCGGCGGGTGTTTAACCGAGAGGCTATATTATATTCTGGCCGACGGCGATCGTCACGTAACTGAATACCGCGATGGCGAGCGGAATCGTCATCCGATCGATCGGGTGATCGTGGCCGGCCAAACTCGCGCCGAATCCCCCGGCGATCGCGTTGAGAGATAAGGCCAAACCCAGTAATGTAATCTGTCGCCAACGCTCGACACGGCCGGAACGACGCGGCGAGCGTTCTGTTTCTGTTTTTCTCGATTCCCGTTTCACCGGGAATTTTACCGTCAAGATTCCCGCTCTCTGTAAGACTCGCTGGAAGCGATCGAGAAAAAGTTCTTTCCACCGCGCCGCGGTCGTTTCCCGACCGACCCAAAAACCGATAACAACGAGAGTGAGCGCTCCGAGATCGTTCGCGAGACCGCGGGATAATATTTCTCTGGTGAAAGAACCGAAAACCATCGCTAGATAGGTCACGAGACCCGACAGAATCGCGATAATCGCGTTCGGCAGAGGGGGGAGCGGGATGCGAGCGATACCGTAAGCGAGTCCGATTCCGAGATTATCTAAATTCGAGGCGATCGCTATCGCTAGTAGATAGGGAAGTTCGCGTTCGAGGAGAAGAAAATTGATAGACACCTTGCTAATTTTTGAAATCGCCCGTTAAATTTAGGTGAAAGTTTACTCTATAAAAGTGTCAGGCTGATGACATTGAAAAAAAATCGAAAATTGAAAAAACGGTCTAATCGATCGCCGGGCGGTCTCGGTACAGCCTTTCTCCTAAACGCTAAAATACAGACACTCGGATCTGCCGCCGGGGATCGTCCATCTGAAAACCCGTTTACGAGCCTAGAAAACTTGTATAGAATAAGCGCTCACGGGGCGTTTTCTAAACGTTTACAGACCTCGGAAGCTTTATCCTGTGGATTCGCGAAGGGTCCGGTGCAGGTAAACCACCGCGCGAAGTCGATATCGAGAATTAGGACGATTCCCGTGAACAGGACGAGGACGAAAAGTATAGAAAAGATAATCGTTTTTGAATTCATCATCAAAGATAGTCGCGAGAGCGATCGAGTTGATTTTTTTCTAGTGTTTATTTCGCCGGTGGGAGTTGTTGTCGTTGAGCTTCACTAACCGCGGGATAGTGTAGATCCCTCGATTCTAACGCGTGACAGAGATCGATTCCCCGTATTGAACATCGTCACTCCTAGTTTTCTCTAAAATATAGCGGGAAAGTTCAAGCGATCGAGGACGGGCGTTTCGGTCGGAAAATAAACGTGATTAGCCAACCGAAACCGGAGACGATCGCCATTAAAATCAGCACCCCGGAAATACCGAAAGAGGCTTTAAGACCGGGCAGGAAAAAAATTCCTAACGTCGCTCCCACTTTGCCACAGGCGGCCGCTAGACCGCTTCCGGAGGCTCTGATCCGGGTGGGGAATAATTGCGCCGGTAGGGTAAAGGTGGTCGTGTTCGGCCCCGCGTTCATGCAGAGATTAAAAACGATAAATCCCAGATAGATTAACCCCAATCGGGAACCGGCGGTGTCCGGCAAACTGGAGGCGAGGGCCAGCACCAGCATCCCCGCCACCATCCCCGCGAATCCTAGCAGTTGCAGACGGAACGGGCCGAAGGAGCGGATTAACCGGATACCGAGGAGAAAGCCGAGCAGGAGAAAAATATCGACGATACCGCTCCCCTTATCGGTGGCGAACTCGCGGGCGATGAGATTCATTCCCGCAACGTCGGGGAGCGAACCGAGGGTTAACGAACCGAGGATAATCGGCGTGAATAGACCGACCCCGTAAGTGGCGATATCCATGAAAAACCAAGCGCCGGCGGTTAACATGGTTATTTTCCGGTATCGGGGCGAGAATAACAGACTGTAATCCGCTTTTTTCTCCGTCGTTTTTCCCGTTACCCGTTCGGTTAGCTCACCCGCGGCCTGTCCTAGCTGTTCTAACCGCGATTTTTCTTCGGGTAGAATTCTGGCGATCGCCTCGGCGGCCTCGCGGTTACGTCCTTTTTCCATCAACCAGTGGGGACTTTCGGGAACGGACCATCTCGCGACGAACGTAACCACCGCGGGAATTGCCGTCGCCCCCGCGAGATAACGCCACGCTCCTAGAGAATCGACGCGGGCGAGAATGAGCCAGGCGAGCAGGGCGGCGGTAATCTCGCCGATCGCCTGAAAGGTAATGGTTGCCGCCAGCATCTGCCGTTGTCGGCTTTTCGGGATTAACTCGGAAATGTAGGAACTACTCACGGGAAAATCCATACCGATGCCGATCCCGATGAGAAACTGACAGAGAATCATGAACGGGAAATTCGGGGCGAGAGCGAACAGCAAAGCCGCCACACCCAGCAGGGACATATCGGCGAGATAGATGATCTTGCGTCCGAGGCGATCGCTCAACGCGCCCCCGGCCGACGCTCCCAGTACGGCCCCTAAAACGAGCGACGCTCCCAACAACCCGATCAGCGTCGGATCGGGATCGAACCTAGCTTTGAGTAAGGGGATCGCGATCCCCGTCATGAAAGTGGCGAACCCATCGATAAAGGTTCCGCCGGTGGAAACCAACCAGAGTCGATAGTGGATAGGACGCGCGCGCGTCCTATCTACCATCTGTTCCATCATCTCTTGGGGGGAACTCGCGGTCGTCACCTAGGGGCCTCCTGAATCTTGTATCCCCGCGTTTCGAGCCGGTATCCCGCGAGCTTTCGGAAGAAACGTCGGTTCCGTCGGGGATATTCGGTATCTTCCCCGATCTCGGCAACTCGGGAAGTAAGGGGGTGAGCGAAAAAATATCGAGCGATCGGGGCGAATTTTGACGATCGAAAGCGATCGAACCCTATTGTACGCCCGGAAAGTGACAGACCGGTAAAAATCGAGGCGATCGAACCCTCCCTTCGGGAAACGCCCTCGCGTCAGGAGTCAGGAGGAGAAAGGAGAAGTCAAAAGTTTTTAAGCGTATAAAAGCCGGATCTTTCCTCTCAATATTCCTAAAACGATCGGTTTTAAATTGAATGATACTTTCAATTCTCACTTTTGCAGGAAACTAGCCAGACTAGCGTTAACAACCGAGGATGAAAATCGATTTTCATAACAGGTTTAATCCCAATTTTCTAAGCGCCCTAGGGATGGTGCGACAACGATTTATCCTCTCTCGGGTTTATGGTGACAAGCTTATCTTATCCAAGAGAGGGCGCGAACCTCGCGCCCGAAGTTCTATCCTCCTTACGGGGGATGAAAGCGAAAGGCAAAATCGAGAGCGCCGAATAGCTATTCTTCGGGTAGAGAAAAAACGCCGGCGATCGAGTTAGGCTGATCCCTAGAGACAACGATGACAATTCACGGGGGTTTCCGACCCGATCTTGAAAATACGGAATTTCGAGAGAAAACGGGAAAAGGTCGCGAATCCCGTTCCCAAAACTATCCATCGGTCACTCTTATGTTTCTACCCATCGGATTCGGTCAACACTCGCTTTCCACCTCCTTGGGAAACATCGTTTACTACACCGCCGAAGGAGAACCCTGGACGAACGCCGCCACGAGTCGAACCGGGGCGGAAACCCTAATTTTCCTGCACGGCTTCGGGGGAGGGTCTTCCGCCTACGAATGGTCGAAAGTATATCCCGCCTTCGCCGCCGATTATCGCGTTCTCGCTCCCGACCTGATCGGTTGGGGACGCTCCGATCATCCCGCCCGGAATTACACGATCGACGATTACATCACCACGATCGTCGAGTTCGTGGAAAAAAGCGTCGATCGCCCGACAACGGTAATCGCCTCGGCCCTGACGGCGGCTTTCACCATCCGCGCGGCGATCGCCCGGCCCGCTCTCTTTAAATCGTTAATTCTCACCACCGCCGCCGGTTTATCCGAGTTCGGCAAAAACTACGCCGATAGCTTCTTCGCCGGGATCGTCCGGATTCCCGCGCTCGATCGATTCCTGTACGGGACGGGAGTGGCGACCGCCGGGGGGATTCGGAATTTTCTGGAGCAACGCCAGTTCGCCCGCCCCGAACGGGTATCGCCGGAAATGGTCGAGGCTTACCTCCAGTCCGCACGACAACCGAACGCCGAATACGCCGCTCTCGCCTTTGTCCGTGGCGATCTCTGCTTCGATCTATCGCGGTACATTTCCGAATTAACCGTTCCTACCGCACTGATCTGGGGGCGGCGATCGGAGTTTACCGGACCCGATGTGGGTCGCCGTCTCGCCGCGATGAATCCGAAGGCCGTCCGGGTTTTCGAGTACCTCGAAGACGTTGGGTTCACGCCACAACTAGAACTTCCCGCGGTCACGATCGGACTGATCCGAAAATGTTTACCGCTCCTCGAAAAAGCCGACGGTAGCCCCTCCCGATTCGAGGCGAGAACCGTTCCCGATCGATAATTCTTCCACCCCGTCCACGGTCAGCGACATCAACTATATTCGAGAGGAAACGATCATGAGCGATACAACGATTATCAAAGTAGATTCGCGCACCTCTCCGAAGGGAGAAATGGGGCAGAAATATCTCGCCCTCGGCAAAAAACTCTCCATGCGACTCTGGGAGGACGAACAGCCCGGAGAGCCGAAACCGGAAGGGGCGCGAGCTTACGAAACGGTAGGGTACGTGATCGCCGGGCGCGCCGAACTGCACCTCGAAGGTCAGACGATCGTGCTGGAACCGGGGAACTCTTGGATCGTGCCGGAGGGCGCGAACCATACTTACAGAATTCTCGAACCCTTCACGGCCGTGGAAGCGACCTGTCCGCCGGCCGGGATTCACGGGCGAGATGACATCGGGTGAGCGATCGAGTTCGGCCGGCGACCCGCTCGCGACGTTTCTCAACTCTTCTCGGCTTTTTTCAAAAGTTATTCCGCGACAAGTCGATCGGGACAGCGATCTAGGGCGTGGTAGGTTGGGTTGACATCTACCAATAGCCCGTGTTGTGAGTGGGGAAATGTAACGACAAGAGGGATTCGCCGTTTCCCGGTAGTCGCTTTCCCTCCTGTCCGTCGCGCTGAATAAGACCGAGATGGTGGGTATCTAGAATATACATCGGTTTTTTTAGGGAGCTATTCAGCGGATTCTCGCCCTTCTTTTCCAAAAAGAACCGCGTCCTAGAAGGTGGGATCGTTTTCACAACTACCGGCAACTTTTAAGCATCAAGGATCTTTTTTTAGAGGCAAATCTGTTAGAATCTGTTTCATTCACGCCATTTCCGATTCTAAGGCGGCACCTCGTGTTTCGAGTCGGGGAGATCTTTCTCCCGATGTCATGGTCAATTGCCTTGAATAACCGCCCAAGAATGAATATTCACTCACCGCGGCGATATAACTAAAATATCTCGTTTTTTTATCACTCGATCGACCCGAACCACGGAAATCAATCCGTCAATAAGGAGGGGCTAAACGTCGTAATCCATGCCCGAGAACGATCGCTAAAAACCCTAGATTCCGTAACCATAATCCTATCAATGGTAGACCGGGAGGACGCGACCTTTGACCGGTACTAATCGTAACAGCCAGTGTGTCCGCTAAACGTTCCATCCAACGAACGGTTCTCGGCCACTCTCCCAAATGACTTAACCATTGTCGGGGGATTGCCGACATTCCTAAACTAGCGCCTAAAATTCCGCCCGCGATCGCGGCCGTTGAATCCGTATCGCCCCCGCATTCAATTAAAGATTGAATCGCCCCCGTGTAGTCGCGAGGATGGGATAACCAAGCGTGAATAACCATCGGTACGGTATGAAATATATAGCCGGTAATCCCGCGTTCCAATCCCAAAGACCGAGCGAATTCTCTAGTAGATTCCCCTTCCCCGACACTAGCCACCGCGCGACGCAGTAACCCTAATAATTCCTCCGCCTCTTCCCCTAAAAACGCTTCCATTACGGTTAAAAATTCTTCAGGATTCACGATTTCGCTTTCACAGACCAAACGAGTTGTTAAAGCGATCACCCAAGCTCCCTGTTCCGCTTTCGGATCGGTATGGGTTAAACGAGTCGAAACGCGAACCAATTCCCGCAATATTTCTCTATCTTTAATAGCAACTCCTAACATCGGAGCGCGCATCGCCGGGCCGTTTCCCGCGGAAAAAACACCGGAATGATTGGGGGGAAATCCTAGCCAAAGTTTTAGCAAAGCTCGCAAGGTTGCAAAACCGATCCCCGCGGGTAATCCCAACAACCAAAAGCGTAACCGCCACGCTAATTCCCGACAAAAAATAGCCGTGTTTCCGCCACTGGAAATAATCGCTTGAGCCGTTATACAAGCGTGTTCCGTATCATCGGAAACTAGCCCGTAGGAACCCAACAAATGAAAACGATCCGGCGGCCCGAATAATTTCAGCGCACGACGGGGCAATAAACCTTCGTAGGGAAGTCCTAGGGCATCGCCGATCGCCATTCCCAAGAGACAACCTTTTAACTGTTCCGAGCGCGTTAAACCACTCGACATGAGGTTAATCCGATCGCGATTGATACAGAAGAATAAACCTTACAATAGAGGTTGGATCGCGATGAAAATCCAACCTCGATCGAATTACAGTAAACCCAATAAACTCACCATCAACGCTTTTTGCGCGTGCATCCGGTTTTCCGCTTGATCCCAGACGCGGGACTGTTTCCCCTCGATCGCGCGATCGGTGATTTCCTCGCCGCGGTGGGCCGGGAGACAATGGAGGATAATCGCGTCTCGATCGGCGTGGCTCATCAGTTCATCATTGACCTGATAGGGCTGAAAAATCGGAATTCGGGCATCCGCTAGATCTTCCTGTCCCATGCTCGCCCACACGTCCGTATAGACCGCCTTAGCCCCCTTAACCGCCTCTACGGGATCATCGGTAATGACAATCTCGCTTCCCGTAGTTGTCGCGATCGCTTTCGCCCTCTCCACGATCGAGATATCCGGCCGATAGCCCTCCGGACAAGCGATCCGAACGTTTAGCCCCATCAACGCGCCACCCAATAACAGCGAATTGGCGACATTATTACCATCGCCGACGTAAGTTAAGGTAATTCCCGATAACGTGCCGAAAGTTTCCTCGATCGTCTGTAAATCGGCGATAATCTGACAGGGATGTTCCAGATCGCTCAACGCGTTAATAATCGGGATCTCCGAGTAATTGGCGAAAGTTTCCAGATCTTCCTGTTTGAAGGTGCGGACGGCGAGAATATCGAGATAGCGATCGAGAACCCTAGCCGTGTCCGCTAACGGTTCCCCTCTCCCCACCTGGGTAACACTGGGATTGAGATCGATCACCTGTCCCCCCAGTTGATACATGGCGACGGTAAACGAAACCCGCGTCCGTGTCGAGGCTTTATAAAATAGTAAACCCAAAACTTTACGGCAATTAGGCGCGATCTCGCCACTTTTGAGCTTTGCCGCCAGATCGAGAACTTCCCGAAGCTCTTCCGTACTCAAATCGGCAATACTTAAAACATCCCGTCCCTTCAAAGTTGACATAATACTCGCTCTCGTGAATGCAGGTATAATCGCCTTTTCCCCGTTCTCCGGAAGACCGTCAGGCAGAAGGGGAAACCTTTATTGTACCCGTATCCCCCCGCTCGCGCCGGCAAAAAATCCCCACGGGAACCGCTATCCAGAAGGCAGGAGGCAGGAGGCAGGAGGCAGGAGGTGTTTTTTTGGAGAGGACAAAGAGAGTTTTTTATTTAAATAACCATAATATGGTAGGGGCGCAAGGCTTGCGCCCAAACGCCCCCAAACTTCAGCAAACAGAGAGAAAACGGAGAAAAACCATGTCGATCGAGGTGTACGGGATTCCTAACTGTGATACCTGTCAGAAAGCTTTGAAATGGTTGGTCGCTAACGATATCGATCATGATTTTATCAACATGAAGCAACATCCACCGGGTCGGGAGGCGATCGAGAATTGGGTGAAATCTCTAACCGCTAAAGCCTTGCGGAACACATCGGGCCGATCCTATCGCGAGTTGGGAGACGAGAAACAAAACTGGACGGATGACGAATGGATTGACGCGTTCGCCAAAGATGCCATGTTAATCAAACGTCCCGTGATCGTTAAGGACGGGAAAGCGGTATTAGCCGGTTTTCGGGCAACCGATCGAGAATTACGGGAAAAACTAGGCGTTTAAAAGCTAGTGGGAAGGGTTAACGATCGCGCGATCGATTGTTTCCGCTATTCAGAACTTCGGTAGATAGAATTCTATCTCTCTCCTCGTTTTCACTCTCGAATTTTTCGGATAAATAACTCTTTCCCTTTCGCCGAACTTTTCTGTTTATAATTATTCATCCCGTATTGCAGTTCCCAATCGTAAATCTCGGCGAAAGCGAAATTCTCTCGAATCCGGGGCGAGTTATCGTAGGTAATCAACCATTGATGCGGGCAAGCTTTCATCCGTTCTGCGAAAAGCTCGTGATCGAACCCGGTATGTAAATTCCCATCTTTGCCGTACAATCTCGATTTCGTGGCGATAAAATACGGGGGATCGAGAAATATAAAAACGTCTTTCCCTTCCGCTTCCAACAGTTCACTATAATCTAGATTCGTGATTTTTATATCTTTGAGGATATTTTCTAACTTCTCCAAACGATCGATCGAGGAATCGGTAAACCGTGTCAAAAAAGCCTCCCGCGAGAATCCTCCCGATTCCATCGTTCCCGAAAAAGTAATCCGATTAAGAACGAAAAAACGCACCGCTCGATCGAACTCCGATAATGCCCCGACCTCCACCGTCGTTAACTCCTGAAATAAAGCTTTCCCCTCCGTACACGTTCGCTTAACTCTTCGGATCTCTTCTACTAACTCCGATAAATTTGATCGGGCGAATTTCCAAAACAAATATAATTCCGTATTCAGATCGTTAATCCAGATTTTTAAATCCGGATATTTCTGTTTTAAATAAATAAAAACCGAACCACCCCCGACGAAAGGTTCTCGAAACTCCGAAAAATTTTCGGGTAAATGCTCGATAATCTGCGGGATCGCTCGCGATTTACCGCCGGGATAACGTAAAGGACTTTTAATCATGTTTTACAGGTAAAATTAAAGATGGCGCGACATTTTCACTGGAAACCGAGAATCCCGAACTACAAACACACTACAGAAAAATCCACTCATGTTCAATCGAGGATGGACGTATTGCGAGCGGATCGATCGACCCACCGATTTAACCCTATTAGCGTACTACACGAGCCGATATCGCCATTCTAGCGAGGAAGAGTGGCGCGAGCGTATCCTATCCGGCGAAATCCGCGTCGATGGACGGAAAGCGAACCCCGACGACCCCCTCCGCGTCGGTCAGTGGCTAACCTACGATCGCCCCCCGTGGGAAGAACCCGATGTCCCCCTCACTTTCGACATACTACACGAGGATCGCGATATCCTCCTCGTCGCGAAACCGTCCGGACTGCCCGTTTTAGCCGGGGGTGGCTTTCTCGAACACACCCTGATCCACCAAGTACAGAAATCCTACCCCGACGAAACCCCCTTCCCGATCCACCGTCTCGGTCGCGGTACCTCCGGGATCGTTCTCCTCGCCAGAACCCGCGAGGCGCGGGGAAATCTTAGCCGACAGATGCGAGAGCGAAAAATTCGGAAAATCTATCGGGCTTTGGTCGGTAGTGGCGAAATACCCGATTCTTTTAGCGTTACCGAATCGATCGGCAAAATCCCTCACCCGCTCCTCGGTTATATCTACGGCGCGGCTCCCGACGGTTTGCCGGCGCGCAGTGATTGCAACGTTCTCCACCGTACCGCGGAAACCACCCTCTTAGAAGTCGAAATTTTCACCGGTAGACCGCACCAGATCCGCGTCCATCTAGCGTTCGCGGGTTTTCCCCTGCTGGGCGATCCCCTCTACGACGCGGGGGGAATTCCCCGGCCGGATTCCGTACCGGGGGATTGTGGCTATCATCTCCACGCGTACCGGATCGTTTTCCAGCATCCGACCACCGGGGAGGCGATCGATCTAACCTGTTCCCCTCCCCCGGAATTACGCGTCTAACCTTCCGCGAGCCAGCGAACCGCGTCTTTCGCGTGGTAGGTGAGGATAATATCCGCCCCGGCGCGTTTAAAGCTGGTTAACGTCTCTAAAGTAACCCGTTTTTCGTCGATCCAACCGTTGAGCGCGGCGGCTTTGATCATCGAGTATTCCCCGGACACGTTATACGCGGCGACGGGAAGATTCGTCATTTCCTTGATCCGCCAGATAATATCCATGTAGGAAAGCGCCGGTTTCACCATCAACATATCCGCGCCCTCTAACACGTCTAATTCCACTTCCTTGAGGGCTTCGCGGGCGTTGCCGGGGTCCATCTGATAGGTACGTCGATCGCCGAACTGGGGTGTAGAGTCCGCCGCGTCCCGGAAGGGGCCGTAATAAGCCGAAGCGTACTTCGCCGTATAGGAAAGGATCGGAGTATCGCCGTATCCCGCCTCGTCTAATCCCTCGCGGATAGCCCGCACGAAACCGTCCATCATCCCCGACGGCGCGATAATATCTATCCCGGCTTTCACCTGAGAAATGGCGGTTTTTTTCAATAATTCTAAAGTCGGATCGTTTAACACCCGTCCGCTGAGGTCGCCTACTTGCAAATATCCACAATGGCCGTGATTGGTGTATTCACAGAGACAGGTATCGGCCACGACCACGAGATCGGGAACCGCTTCTTTTACCGCCGTGGCCGCCCGTTGAACGATCCCGTGATCGTGCCACGCGCCGGTCGCCTCGGTGTCTTTAGCCTCGGGAAGTCCGAAGAGAATGATCGCGGGAATGCCGAGATCGCGGACTTCTTTAGCTTCCTCGACAATTTTATCGATCGACAGTTGATACACGCCGGGCATCGATCTCACCTCGTTGGCGATACCCTCTCCGGGGACGGCGAATAGAGGATAGATAAAATCGTTCGCGGTGAGGGTGGTTTCACTCACCATGCGGCGTAACTGCGGGGTCTGACGGAGGCGACGGGGACGATGGATGGGAAACATGACGTTCGCGATAACTGGAAATTTTTAGGGCGATTCTTAGTGTAAATCGACGGTTAGCCCGGATACAAACGCGGTCGATCGCCCCTGGAAGTCTCGGAAAAGTCCGATTCTCGGTATAGGACGGCGGGGAAGGCGATCGATCTTTCCCGCGAACCGTTACCTTCCTACATAAAACTTCACACGAGAGAATCGGCAATCCCCACTCCCTCACCACTTCCCATTTCCGCCGGGGAATCGTCTATCCTAGGAAGGAAGAGCGGTAAGTAAGGATTTTGTCTATGGCTTTGAATGATCTCGTCAAAAAAGCGGTCTATCTGGGAGTGGGGATCGCCGCCTACGCGGCGGAGAAAGCGGAAGGAAATTTACAGGAATTAAAAAATCAAGCCCAGAAATTAGCCGACGAGATGATATCCCGCGGCGAGATGACCGCGGAAGAAGCGCGCAAATACGTGGACGATCTGGTTAAACAAGCGCAACAGCAACCGAGTTCGCCGGCCGAACCGGAAAAATCCCACGAACCCCGACGCATCGAGATCGTCGATGAAGGCGAGGAAAATAATTCTTCTACCGCGCCGGTGGATGATTTACGCCAGAAAGTGCAGGATCTCCAGGAAGAATTACGAAGACTCCAGAAAGAGTAAAATAAGTTCGATCGAGCGACGCTTTGGAAATCTACAAACGAGCGAGAGTAGCACAATGGACGAGTGGCAGAAGGATTTTTGGGAAGTGGTCGAGAGCGTGACCGTGGGCATCGAAACTTTTTTTCAGGATGTGACGCGAACTTTCGAGGAGGTTCATACCGAGATCGTCACCGATATCGAACAGTTCCTTCAAGAGATTATCCCGATCGAGGTGGAGGATTTTTTCTCGGGCGATTTTCCCTTTTCCGAGTTCGATAACTCCACCGATTTCATCCTGACCCCGAAGATCGATCCCGACCCGAACACGCACCCCGCCTGCATCGGTTGTCAGAATTATCACGGCTATATCTACGGGGGAAATCTTCTCGTCTGCGGTTATCATCCCTACGGTTGGCAGGATACCAACTGTCCCGACTGGGAAGGCGAAAAGTAATTATCCGCATAAATCCTATCTCGCTCACCGATCGATCGGGTGAGCTTTTTTATCGCCCGATCGGTATTCTAGCGCTCGTAAAACAAATGAATCAAATGATAGAAAACCATCTCTAACGATAGCGAGAGACCGGGAGCGATCGATTTTCTGTAGAGTGAGTTTGACCTTCGTTGGAAAGTAAAACTATGCAAGCTCCCGGATTTATCAGATACCTATCCCTCATTCCCGTACTCGCCACCATTCTCACGCTCGTTCCCGTAGTCGCCTGGATGCTGATCAATTTTTACTATCCCGATTTACTTTTCCACCCTTTACCGTAGTTTTCCTTAACCTAGAGATCGACAGAAAATACCGAGGGAAAAAATTTTTTCTCTCTTTCTTTTAGGAAAGGAGACGAATCGATCGAATCTTTTATCCCTTTCGGTAGATCTAGATAGTAACCCGAGATAGTTTTCTTTTTTTGCGATTTCTGTCACGGTAGGAATAGCTAAATTTGTTAAACTATCAATGGGAGAAAAGGCGATAAATACTATGGTTACTTCTAACAATTTCGTTCAAAAGATCGGTGAATCCAAAGAAAGACCCTCCGATCCGAGAAATCGGGAGATCGTCCGTCCCGCGTTTAACGATCCCTTTCGGGGAAATTTTGAGACGCCGGTAAACGCTTCCGATTTTTCGAGAATTTTTATTAATAACCTACCCGCTTACCGTCGCGGACTCTCGGCACAGCGACGGGGATTAGAAGTCGGCATGGCTCACGGATACTGGTTGCTCGGCCCCTTCGCGGTCTTCGGCCCCCTGCGGAATACCGATGTAGCCTATCTCGCCGCGCTCCTTGCCACCATCGGCCTGATCGTGATCTCGACGATCGCCATCTCCCTTTACGCGACCGTTCATCAACCCCCCTCCCAACCGATCGTCACCACTCCCGGAGTCCCCGACACCTACAAAACCCAAGAAGGTTGGAACGAATACGCCAGCGGTTTTCTCGTCGGTGGCATCGGTGGCGCGATCTTCGCCTACGCGTTACTCAATTTCGTCGTCGGTCGGGATTTCTTCGGCTATTTTTCCTAATTTTCTACTCCCCATTCTAGTAGGTCGCGGGTCACGAAATAAAACCCAACAACCGGGGGTTAATGTCGGGTTTCGTGGCCCCGATCCGACTTCCTAATTTACTCCTGACTCCTGACTCCTGACTCCTGACTCCTACCAGAAAACAACGAAGGTAGTATGGTTCGATCGACCAGACTACCTTACTCTTCTATTCCCAAGCCATCAGGATTGTTTTTTCGGCGTTTGATAGGGTTCCGCGTCGAAGGGTTGATCGCCCACTTCCGGGTACTCGTCGAGGTTCGGGCTAAAGATACGGGCGAATCCTTCCGTTAGATATTGAACCAGTTCCCGAAGGCTGTCTCTCCAATTCATAACCTCTTCCTCCCTGAATCTCGCTGTATGGTATAATCAGAAAGGTGCGATAAAATCTTTTTACCCGACAACCCTTCTATCTCCATTATTGCTAACCTTCCTTCTTCGCTCTCAAACTCGAAACACTTATTCAAAAATCGTTTTATTCCTTGATTTTTTCTAACGATAATTTTACGATTCACGAAGATTTTTATCGTTTCGCGTAGGCGATCGATGTTCTGGGGCGAGAGCGAGCGCGACCTCATAAAAAGTAAGACCCTAGGAGATCGAACGATCCATTTTTGGTAAAATCGACTATAATAGAAGACGACCCCTCTTCCCCGATACCTTCCATGAGCGCCCCGGATTTATCGATCGCCGCCGACGAGTACGGTCTTTTAACCGACCTGTACCAAATGACCATGATCGCCTGTTACTGCGGGGAGGGATTAGAGAATCGCCCGGCGAGTTTTGAACTGTTCGTCCGTCGTCTCCCCGAGGGCTTCGGCTACCTGATCGCGGCCGGACTCGAACAGGTTCTCTCCTACCTCGAAAATCTCCACTTCAGCGAGGATCAGATTCTCGCACTCGAAAAAACAGGACTTTTCACGGGTGCGCCGGATAAATTCTGGAATATCCTCGCCAATGGACGCTTTACCGGGGACGTGTTCGCGGTTGCCGAAGGAACGACGATTTTCGCGAACGAACCGCTTTTACGCGTTACCGCACCCCTCTGGCAAGCGCAGTTAGTCGAAACTTTTCTCCTGAACACGATTAACTATCAAACGTTAATCGGCACCAGAGCGGCTAGACTCCGGGATATAGCCGGAGACGAGGCGATTTTACTGGAATTCGGCACCAGACGCGCTTTCAGTCCCCAAGGCTCGATGTGGGCGGCGCGGGCGGCGATCGCCTGCGGGTTGGATAGTACCTCTAACGTTCTGGCCGCCCTAAAACTAGGACAGAAACCGAGCGGAACGATGGCGCACTCGCTGGTAATGGCGATCGGGGCGATCGAGGGAAGCGAGGACGACGCTTTCGCCGCGTTCGATCGCTATTTTCCCGGCGCGACGTTATTGATCGACACCTACGACACCCTAGCCGCCGCCGAGCGTTTAGCCGAGAGCGGGAAAAAAGTCAAGGGAGTGCGGTTAGATTCCGGGGATCTCGTCGAACTTTCCCAGAAAGTGCGGCAATTACTCCCAGAAACGAAAATTTTCGCCAGCGGGGATCTCGACGAGTACGAGATCGATCGACTGCGAAAAGCGGGCGCGTGTATCGACGGCTACGGCATCGGCACGCGATTGGTGACGGGATCGCCGGTTAACGGGGTGTATAAGCTGGTAGAGATCGACGGCATCCCCACCATGAAGCGATCGAGCCAGAAAGCCACCTATCCGGGCGATAAACAGATTTTCCGTCACCGCGATAACGGAATCGTCACCGGCGATCGGTTAGGGTTAGCGATAGAGTCCCCCGAGGAAGGCGAGATCCCCTTACTCGAACGCGTCATGAAAGACGGAAAACGCCTCTCTCCCCCCGAAAATCTGGAAAGTATCCAAAAACGCGCCCGCGAGTCCGTTCGCGAACTTCCCCCGATCGCCCGGCAACTCGATAACCCCGCGCCCCTACCCGTTACAATATCGAAACCGTTACAAACCCTTCACGATTCCCTACTCTCCCGTTTTTAATCCCCCCCTAACCGATCCCGAAAAAACTTTACCTCCTACCTCCCGCCTCCTCCTGACTCCTGAATTCAGACTCCTGACTCCTAAAATTCATGACTGAAATCGCTCTTTTTGGAACCAGTGCCGATCCTCCCACCGCGGGACATCAGGCGATCTTGAAATGGTTATCCGAACACTTCGATCGAGTGGCGGTTTGGGCTTCCGATAATCCGTTTAAAAGTCATCAAACCGGCTTGGAACATCGGGCGATGATGCTGGATTTACTGATCCGTGACATCTATCCGCCGAGAGAGAATATTTATCTCCGACAAGATTTTAGCGATCGACGGAGTTTATTCAGTGTCGAGAAAGCCAAACGAGTCTGGGGAGATCGATCGAATTATACCCTCGTGATCGGCTCGGATCTCGTCGGCCAGATCCGTCGTTGGTATCGCGTCGGGGACTTACTGGAACAGGTGAAAATTCTCGTCATCCCCCGTCCCGGATATCCGATCGATCCCGAAGATCTCCGACAATTGGAAGCACTGGGGGCCCGGTGTTCGATCGCCGATCTCAACGCCCCTCCCGTCTCCTCCACCGATTACCGGGAAAAAGGCGATAACGAAGCCGTTACCCCTCCCGTTCGCGATTACATCTATCGAGAGAAACTATACGCGTGAAACCTCCTCTTTACTCCTCCGAAACTCTCAAACTCGCCGATTTTAAAGTCGGTGTAGATAATGTAATTTTTTCCGTCGATACCAAACAGAATCGCCTGCTCGCACTCTTGGTAAAACGCGCGGTAGAACCCTTCGCCGGGTGCTGGGGTTTACCGGGAACATTAGTACGCGAGGGCGAGTCTTTAGAAACCGCGGCCTATCGCGTTCTCGCCGAGAAAATACGGGTCGGAAATCTCTATTTAGAACAGTTATATACCTTCGGCGGGCCGGAGCGAGATCCCCGGGAATCGATCGATAGTTTTGGGGTGCGTTATCTATCGGTCAGTTACTTCGCGATCGTGCGTTTTGAGGACGCGGAATTACTCGCCCATCATAATCACGATACCGCGTGGTATATGATCGAGAAAGTTCCCGATCTCGCCTTCGATCACAATCGGATTCTCGACTACGGTTATCGACGATTACGCAATAAACTAGAGTATAGCCCCGTCGCTTTCGAGGTTCTACCCGAATCCTTTACCCTCGGCGATCTCTATCAATTTTATGAAACCATTCTCGGTAAAGAATTTACCGATTATTCTAACTTTAGAAACCGCCTATTAAAACTCGGATTTCTACGGGATATGGGCGTGAAAGTCTCTAGAGGAGCGGGTCGTCCCGCTAGTTTATATCGCTTCGACGCGGAAGCCTTCGCCCCGTTTAAAGATAAACCGTTAGTCTTTGTTTAGCGAGAAAAAATATGTCTAGCTTAAAAATCGGTATCGCGCAATTAAACCCGATCGTCGGCGATCTAGCGGGCAACGCCGCGCGGATTCTCGAAAGCGCGATCGAGGCGAAACAGTTCGGGGTCGATCTGTTATTAACTCCCGAATTATCCCTCTGTGGCTACCCCCCGCGAGATCTATTATTAAACCCCGGTTTTATCGAGGAAATGTCCAAACAACTCGCGGATCTCGCGCGACAGTTACCCGAAAATCTATCGGTTTTAGTCGGGTTCGCAGGGAATAATCCCCGATCGATCCTCGCAGGAGAAAAGCCCTTATTTAACAGCACGGCTCTGTTAAATAGTCAAGGGATTCAAGAAGTTTTTCACAAAAGGTTACTCCCGACCTACGATGTTTTCGACGAGAATCGCTATTTCGCGTCGGGAAAGGAAAGTCATTATTTCCATCTTCACGATCTCAAAATTGGCGTGACCATTTGCGAGGACGTGTGGAACGATGAAGAGTTCTGGGGAAAACGTCAGTACGCGGTCGATCCGATCGCCGATCTCGCCGCTTTAAATGTCGATCTGATCGTCAATCTTTCCGCCTCTCCCTACAGTATCCGTAAGCAAATTCTCAGAGAAGACTTACTCGCCCATAGCGCGAAACGTTATCAGATCCCGATCGCCTACGTCAATCAGGTAGGAGGGAATGACGATCTAATTTTCGACGGTCACAGCGTCGCGTTTAACCGTCAGGGGGAAGTAATCTATCGCGCTCCCGGCTTTACTTCCAGCCTAGAAATCCTAGAATTCGAGAACGATTTTTCCCCCGCTTCTCTCTATCCGATCCCCGAAACGGAAGAAGAGGAAATCTATCGCGCGTTAGTATTGGGAGTGAGGGATTACACGGAGAAATGCGGCTTTAAAAAAGCGATTTTAGGACTCAGTGGCGGGATCGATTCCAGTCTCGTCGCCTCGATCACCACCGACGCGTTAGGACGGGAGAATGTATTGGGGGTAATGATGCCCTCTCCCTACAGTTCCGAAGGTTCGATTACCGACGCGCTGGCTTTAGTCCATAACTTGGGCATTCAATGCGAGAAATTAGCCATTCAAGAGGCGATGACCGCTTACGATCGCCTTTTAGAACCCCTTTTCGCGGGAACTTCCTTCGGGGTCGCCGAGGAAAATCTGCAATCGAGAATCCGGGGTAATTTACTGATGGCTCTAGCCAATAAATTCGGCCATCTCCTCCTATCGACCGGCAATAAATCGGAAATGGCCGTCGGATACTGCACCCTCTACGGGGACATGAACGGCGGATTAGCCGTGATCGCCGATGTGCCGAAAACCCGCGTTTATTCCCTCTGTCACTGGTTAAACCGACAAAAAGAAATCATTCCCCCCAACGTTCTTACCAAAGCTCCCAGTGCCGAGTTAAAGCCCGATCAGAAGGATCAAGATTCCCTCCCTCCCTACGAGATTCTAGACGAGATCCTCGATCGACTGATCGAACAGCATCAATCCTCGCGACAGATTATCGAAGCGGGATTCGACCCCGAAACCGTCCGTAAAGTTGTGAAACTGGTCAAAAATGCCGAATTCAAACGCAAACAAGCCCCCCCCGGCTTAAAAATCAGCGATCGAGCCTTCGGAACTGGCTGGAGAATGCCCATCGCCAGCCGTTGGAGTTAAGCTATCGGGGGATCTTTCGGAACGGGTAAGGATTCCGTAGCGGGTTCCATATTCATCCACGCTTTGATCAGTTCGTAACCGAGACTCAGGATAACGGGGCCGATAAACAAACCGAGAACCCCGTGAACGAGAATCCCACCGAATACCCCGATGAGGATCACCACCATCGGTACCGGAAGTCCCCGCGCCATCCAGATAGGTTTCAAGAAATTATCGATAAGGGTGGCCGGTATCATCCAGAGCGTGAACAGCAACGCCTTCATGGTCGCCATCGTTGACCACGCGAAAATAATCGAGCCGATGACGATTAAACCGGGGCCGATTTGAATGAGCGTCAACAGCAAGCACAACAGGGTTAACAGCCCGGCCGCCGGAATTCCCGCCCCGATTAACCCGACCCCGATCAACAAACTCTGCACGATCGCCACCCCGATAATCCCGCGGGTCACATTTCGCACCGTGGAAGCGGCGAGCAGTACGAAAGTTCCCCCCCGTCCCGGCGCGACCCGCTCGAAAAATCGGATCAGCCCGCGGCTCATCCTTTCCGCGGAGAGGGTGAACGCGCCCGCGATAATAATCGAGACGATAAATCTCAGGACGGTAACGCCGACACTCGCGGCCAGCGCCAACGAAGTTTTGGCGATTTCCTTGATCTGTGGCTCGAATCGGCGGGAAAGTTCCCCCAGATTCGCCGATGCCTGTTGCCAGAGAGCGAACAAACGCTCGCCGATAACCGGCCACTCGGCGACACTCGCGGGAGGGGATGGCACGATAGTTTCACCGGTAACGAGACGGTCGGCAAATTCCCGGAGATTGTCCGTTAAAACCAACGCGATCGCGCTCACCGGGCCGACAATCACCCCGATACCGACTAGGGTGAGCAGGATAGCCGTCAATTTCGGCGCGCGTAGATAGTTCTTGAGCCAAACGAAGATCGGAAACCAAGCGATCGCGAGAATCGCCCCCCAGAGAATAATCGTCAAGAACGGACGGAGCAGGAGGAAACACCAAACGAATAGTAGGCCGAGAAAGAACAGCCTAATGATGAAATCGATGAGTTTCGAGTTATTGTCCATAAGATAAAGCCGAGGGAGGATCTAGCGATCTCGAATTGTAAATCGGGAGAGGTTGACCGGTTGATTTCCGGGGAAATTATTTTAAATGAGCGATCGGTACAGACGCGCTAAAGTCAGCGGGGGAACTTTCAAATAATAACCGAGAATTACCAACTGATTGATCAGCGTCGTTTTCCACACTCCCAATTTTCGCCACCGTCGCCCCGATGTTACCACCGGCCGCGGGACGAGGATAATTTTCCCCCGACGCTGAAGACGTTTCACGAACTCGAAATCTTCCATAATCGGCAGGTCGGCAAATCCCCCCATCTCCCGAAAAACTTTCGCTCGGAGAAAAATTCCCTGATCGCCGTAGGGAAGCGAGAGAAACCTCGATCGCCATTCGACCATTTTTTCCACGAAACGTAAGGATTTTTCTTCTCCCTCGACCCGCAGTGCGAACGCGCCCGCGATCGTTCCGGGACAGGCTAAAGTCTCGATAATCCGCTCTCGATAATCCTCGGGAACCAAAGTATCCGCGTGGAGAAAGAGAACAATATCTCCCGTCGCCATTTCCGCCCCACAATTCATCTGATTCGATCGACCTTTTTTCTCGGGGATGAAAACTCGCGCTCCCGACTGTTTCGCCAGTTCTACCGTATTATCCGTACTACCACCATCCACGACAATAATCTCCACCCCCTCGCCAATTTCCCGCAAGGTCGTTTGAATCATTTTCTCTTCATTCAAGGTAGGAATGATTACGCTAATTCGTTGCATCGGCTCGCGCTCACTAGGGTAACGGGATTCAAAGGCGACCAACGGGTGAATTGACCCACCGACACCGATCGATTAAGCTGTAACTGTAATAATTCATATTTCCAGTGATGGGTGCTAAACCACGTACAACACTCCTGTAAATGCTCGATCGTCGCCAACGCGAGAACGATTTTTCCATCCGGTTGTAATCTCTCCCCGCAAACCGTTAAAATCTCCGATAATTTCCCACCGCTCCCCCCGATAAATATCCGATCGGGATCGGGAAGATCCGTCAATCGATCGGGCGCGTTCGCGGAAACGGGAATCACGTTAGAAACCCCGAAACGCTGACAGTTTTTCTCGATTAAAGTAATCCCCATCGCAGTTTTCTCGATCGCGTAAACCCTCGATGTCGGGCATAACCGAGCGCACTCGATCGAGACCGAACCCGTCCCCGCCCCGATATCCCACAACACCCGATCGCCCTGTAGATCTAATTCCCCTAGAATCGCGATCCGGATCTCTCTTTTCGTCATTAAATTCGGTCGATCGGGAAAACTGAAAAACGCTCGATCGGGAATCCCGAATAACGGCAATCTTTCTAAAGATACTTGACCTTCTTGGCGAATTAATACCACAATATTTAACGGAGAAAAATGATTTTTGTCTAAACCCGCTAATCTTTCTATTTCCTCGACATTAAATCGACTAATCTTTTCCGTTTCCCCTTCCAAATCCTCACAGATGCAGAATTGATAACGAACGGGCAGAGATAAACCCAGATAAAAACGGGCGATCGAACTCGGATCGTTCACCGTATCCGTGAGTAAAGCGATTTTCTCCACGCCTTTCTGTAAAGCTTCCGTTAACGCTTCCAATCCCCGACCGTGTAAACTAATAATTTGAATATCCTGCCAGCTAATTTTCAGACGGCTACAGGCTAATTGTACAGAACTGACATGAGGGTGAAACCGTAAACAATCGGCGGGAAAATTTTCCAATAACAATCGACCGACCCCGAAAAAAAGCGGATCGCCACTAGCAAAAATCACGACACTTTCGCCAGAGTTGTAATCATTTTTAATCTCTTGAATTCCCGTTATAAAATCCCCGAAAACTATCTTTTTCGCCGGATGATCCCGAAAATATCCCAACTGGCGATCGCTCCCGGCCAAAACCGTCGCCCGATCGATCGTCTCCCGCGTTCGATCGCTCAAGCCATCGGCTCCCCGTAAACCGATCCCCACCACATTAAGATAATGATTCATCCGCCAATACTAACAAAGCGTTCACGATCGCCGCGGCCACGGTAGATCCCCCCTTCCGTCTCTCGACCCGTATTTGCGGAACCGATAACCGCTCCAGAGCTTCCTTCGACTCCACCACCGAGACGAACCCGACCGGAACCCCGATCACGACACTCGGCACCACCGGCGAACTTTCGATCGCCCGACACAGCGCCAGTAAAGCCGTCGGCGCGTTCCCGATAACATAAATCCCTTCCGGATACCGCTCGAAACACCGTAATAAACCCGTTTCCGTCCGTGTTTTCCCCTCTTCCGCCCCCGTTACCTGTTCGATACAGGTAATCATCGGATTTTGAAACGTTTTCCCCACGAGAGTGGCGATCCCCTGTTTCACCATCGTCACATCGGTGATAATCGGGGTACGGTTTCGCAGGGCCTCGATCGCCCGTTCGATCGCCCCCGGACTACAGCGCAGTAACCTCGCGAACTCGAAATCGGCGGTCGCGTGAATAATCCGCCGCGCGATCGCGTATTCCCCCGGCCCGAGGCCGGTATCGCCGATCTCTCGATCGATAATCGCGAAACTCTGTTCTACAATCGGATGGTTTAGTCGGGACATGAAGAGAGGTCAGGTTACGAGAAAATAACGCGGTATCGTGCCGACATCAACCCACCGGAGAACCGTGGTCGATCACCGCGAGGTTGGCCCCCTGGGGGTCTTGAATCAGAGCGAATCGGGAAGCCGGGGGGATCGGGATAGGGGGGAGAAGAACTGTTCCGCCCAGTTCCTCGACTTTCTGGAGAGTCCGATCCAAGTCCTCCACCGTCACATAAACGCCCCACGTCGGTTTCATTCCGGGGGAAGAGGCGGGAACCGGGGAAATACCACCGATTTCCCGACCCTCCACCTCGATCACCGAATATTCGGCACCGGTAACGGTTCCCTCTTTGAACCGCCAACCGAATACCCCTTCATAGAAAACCTTGGCGGCGGAGGTGTCCGAGGTGATTAGCTCGCACCAACTGAATGCACCGGGGGTCTGAAAAGGATTCATCGCGCTATTCTCTAAATTTTTCTCGATTTTTTTTCGATCATAGCCCTTTTCCGTCATCGTGCCAGAACAAAACCCCACCGATGTGGCGGGGTCTTGTCGTTCAAATCAGGGAGAGATTAGAACGTGAAGGTGGTGCGGAGGGTTCCGATCCACGCGTTCGTCGCTCCTTTGAACTGTTCCGGAGCGGAGATCCAGATCACGCCGGGGGTGAGCGAGATATTATTGGTCACTTGGTACTTGTAGAAAGCTTCTACTTGAATCGGGTACAGGTTATTCACCACGTTAACGCCCGACTCGTTGAAGTTCAAGCCACCGATGTAGGGTTGAACCCCCGCGAAGAAGCCGAGGATATTTCCTTGACCCATCACGTCGGGGAAAGCGATACCGCCGCCATAGGTCCATACATCCGCGTCACCCTGACCGATTAAACGAACCGACGCGTAGGTACCGAACGCGCTCACGCTGGCGAAACCGAGATTGACCGCCCCGGAAACCCCGTAGGCGTTGATCGATTTATTGCCCCAGTTGAAGAAGCTAACATTGTCCTGTAAGGCTCCGTTAGTGGTGTCGGGGCTGAGAGAACCGATGGTGTTTAGCTGACTGGCGGAGAGGTTAGCGGCAGAACTTCCCGTCACACCGTTAGAGCCACCATTCCCGAACAGAGCGGTATCGGGACCCTGATACGCGTTAACGTAGGTGAAGCCAATATTCAAGACGTTGAATAGGTTGGTATTGATTTGAGCGAGAGCGGCGTAGTCTCCGTTGAAGAGTCCGTTACCTGGGTTGGGATTTCCCGCGCAACTATTATTGGGGCAATTTCCGCCGCCTAAATAACCGAAGGAGAAAGAGGTGGGGCCGAGAAGGCTTTGTAAGAAACCTAACTGGAGGCTCGCGCCGGCACCGCTACCACCCCCGATCCGGTAGATGGGGTTTTCTTGGGAAAAGGTCGAGAGGGAGCCGTTACCACCGTCGAAGTCCTCGAAGTAGGGGTTGGTGGTCGGTACGAAGTCGTTCCAGATACCGCCCCAAGCGGCGACGTAGGTGTTGAACCGTCCGAAGCTTCCCAAATCGATCGGCGTGTAGTAGGCTAACCAGTCGAGTACGATATCGTTATTATTGCCGGCCGCCGTCCAAGTTTGATAGAGAGAGGGGCTTTGGAGGTTGTTGAAACGAACTTGAGACGGAGTGCCGTCTTGCAAGGTGGTCGTGGTGGCGTAGTCATACCCGAAAGGTACCGCGCTACCCGCGGATAAACGGGTTTTTAACACGTCCTGACCGGTGAAGCTGGTGTTCAACAGTAAACGAACCCGATCTTGGAACACCGCCTGTTGTTGTCCTCGGTTACTACCGAAGGCATCGGTCACGGCGAAGATCACTTCCCCGGTTAATTTCGTGGTGGTGGAGAATTGGTGATCTTCGAGGAAGGAAACCCGGCTCTCTAAATTATCGACGCGCGCGCCTAGAGCGGCTAGTTCGGCTTGGAACTCGTCCGCGAGACGTTTTAGTTTATCGATATCTTCTTTGAGAACGCCGACTCCCTCTTGGATCAAGCGTTCCATCACGTTCAAGCAAGCGTTCAGACCGGCGGCGAATTCCCAACGGGTCATCGCGCGATCGCCGCGGAAGGTCCGATCGGGATAACCGACGATACAACCGTAACGCTCGACGAGACTGCGTAACGCTTCATAAGCCCAAGCGGTCGGGGAAACGTCGCGTAATTGGTTCACGCTGGTGACTTGATCGATCGAGTTACCGTTGACGGGAGCGACTTGACCTTCATTCCCGTAGGTCTCGATCTGGTTCAGTAAATCTTTATTCGCCGTGTTCGTCGTCTCGACTTGAGCGATGGCGGCGGGATCGAATTCAGTAGAAAGATTTTGCGCGTTAGAAACGCCATCCAGGCCACTAGCGTTGGCCGAAGCCGCTAAAGTAGCACCTAAAATCGCCGGACTAACCAGCAAGGATTTCCAAAAGACTTTTAACATTGTTACTTGTTCCTCACACCTATAGGTTGACTACAAAACTTATAGCCGATCTATTTCCCTTATTATACATAACCTCCCCCGGTAGTGAACCACCGATCGAGCTTTTTCGGGTTAACCGGTTGACAAAGTGGCTCATTTCCCTATCCCAACATAGCGTTATCGCCCCTTCCCGATCCTTAAAATATTCTTAAACCGACCTTGAACGGATCTTAACGGCTCCGAATGCCCCGAAAACTATCCGCCCCCACCGAGCGGGTCGGTAGGGGCGGTCTAGCGGGTCATTTCCATCGATACCAGACTGCCGGAAGGAACTCCAGCGAGCCTAAATTTTTTTAGACATTGGGTCTAGAGAACAGCCCCGGCGCACAGCCGGCTACTATCGACTAGATGACCCACGCGTTTACTACTTTCTACCACGGGCATCACCTCCTCGTTCCCTGAACGGACTTGACTCTATGTTGAGATTACCCGTTTAGCATAACGTGTTTTTCCCGGAAAAAGCAAGGCAGTGACGGAGAAATTTTTCGGGAAGCGATCGCTCGCCCCCGAAATGGAGGTGGAGATAGGACGCGTGAACGTTGGACCCGCGCCATCCCTCCCCGACAATCTCGCCTGAAAACAGCCCTTTTAGCTCGTAAATCGGCGATAGGTTCGTTCCCGTCAGACTCGATCGGTGGAACTCGTGGCCGCGGACGATCCGGCCTTTTTCCAGCAGACAGGTCTCTTCTAGCGCGGTTCCCTGCCGGTATCCGAGGGTTAATTTCCGCTCCATAACGGCGGTTCTCGGGATAATTCCCACCATCGGGTAACATTCTCCCGCGAAGGTCGTGATTCCCTCGCATAAATACATCAAGCCGCCGCATTCGGCATAAACGGGCGTACCCGATCGAATCGCCGTCCCTACCGCTGACCGTATCGATTCATTCTCGGATAACTCGCGGGCGAACACTTCCGGAAATCCCCCCCCGAAATAAAGTCCGTGCAGGTTCGCGGGTAACTCCCGATCGCCTAGCGGACTCCAGAAAACCAATTCCGCCCCTAATTCCTCTAAAATGTCGAGATTATCTTGATAATAAAAGTTAAACGCTTTATCTCTGGCGATACCGACGCGGATCGTGGGGGCCGGGGGAGCGGGAAGTGAGGGGCGGGGAGTGGGGAGAGACGGGGGG
>NZ_JBAFSM010000025.1:0-68517 GCF_036688125.1 Pannus brasiliensis CCIBt3594
CACTCAATTTAGCTATCCGCAGTATTATACCTCATCTTTACGAGAAAGGCTGTAATAACAATTTTATTGAGCAAGCGTAATATAACGGGCGTAATACAATCGCCATTATGGTCTTCTATTTCTCTTTGAATTGGCTCGAAGCTTTGTAAATCAACTAATTTAACGATACCCGATTGCCATTGATAAGGTCTCGCAGGTTTTCCTAAGCCTTGCATTAAGATATTACCGTTCGTAACTATGGAAGATGCAGAACGATAATTAGTAGATATGTTTAATCGTAGAGAGTTAGGAAAATATTGTTGAAAGTTTTGATAATATTGTAGATCTGAACCCGCAAAACCGTTGATCGATTGCCAATCATCACCGACACAGAAAAATAACGCTTTTTGATTATGTCTTCTAATAGCTTCTATTAAACGGTAGAAAAGTTCGGAAAAATCTTGATACTCATCGATTAAAATATATTTCAATCTATTCAGATCTCCCGATCCTGATTTCCGAGAAAAAATCGTGTTTCCTGACTCAACTAAACCTATAGCGGTTTGCATTAAACCATCAAAGTCTTCTTCTCCCATGACTTCTAATTTTGCTAAATAAGATTCGTAGAAGACTTTTCCTAATTCCAGAAATTCCGTTTCAAACTCATCTATAGATTCGTGATCCTGTATTTTAATCTGTAGTTCTTCAGGGGTTAGAAACCGCTTTCGGCAGAGTTGCACGAACTGTTTCATCGCTTTAGTAAAATTGTCGATCGCGCGTCTTTTAGCTTTTTCCCATATCTCATCTTCAGAAAGTTTATTACATTCTATTGCTAAATTTTCGAGTGAAGTTTTTATTAAATCCGAAAACTCTTGTTCACCAGAACTGATTTGTTGAGGATTAAACTCTAAAAACTTCCACTGTTTGCGTTTATCATCTCTTTGCCAAAATTGGCGCTTTCTCTCCGACATCTCATCATAATCGGGATCGCCCTCTAATCCAAAATATTCTAGAATAATTCCTTGTTTCCGATCATTGCCAGTAAAAATTGTAAAATCGGGTCGATAATTAATGCCATCCCAATTATAGTTACGTTCGTATTTATAGTCGAGATCGTGTTCAAATAGAAAATTTGCAATAACTTTTTCTCCGAAAGATTTATAATATCGACCGTCTAATCCCTCTCTAGGTAACGAGCGACGATACGCTAACATTTCTTCTTGACTTAAAAGATAGCCTTTTCTCTCCAGTCTTTCCCAGTCTCTCCGAAACTTTGCCATCATCAGATCGCGAATTCTGGGGTAATACGCTGAATCATCGTTTAAATAATCATTGATGACGGACTGTAAAGCTTTACTTTGGCTCTGCTCGCCCCCAGATTGATCGAAAACAATTTCTTGATCGGGATGAACTAAAGCATACGCTAAAGCATGAAAAGTCATGACATGGGGAAGACTATTTCGTAAGCTACGTGCGAGTCTCTCTTGTATTTCATTTGCGGCTTTTTTATTGAAAGCTAGGATCAATATCTCGCTCGGATCAATACGGCAGTGTTTTTGTAAAAATAACACCCGGTTTACTAAAGTGCTTGTTTTTCCACTTCCAGCCCTTGCGATTACTTGTATATCCTTGGTAACGCTACTGATCGCTATTAACTGTTCTCTATCTGGCTTTTGTAATAAATTTTCTGTTGACCAAGATGTAACGAAAAGTAGCTTCGCTCGCTCGTATTCTTCAAATGATACAAACGAATTGCATTCGGACTTGTAAAAATCCTCTGAATCCACGAAGCTTTTATTAAAATAATCTTGTAAGCGGTGAATAAGTTTTTCTTTGGTTTCTTTATGAAAAAACTTTTCCTCTCTTTTTTTTCTTATTCTTTCTTCTCTTTCTTTTCGTTCTAGCTCTTGATGGAGTCTATGTTCTCGTACCGCTTGTAGTCGCCTCTCTTCTTGCGCTTGTTGCTCCGCTTGAATTTTTTGTTTTCTTTCTTCTAATATCGAATTTTCTTTAATCAAGAATTCCTGTAGTTGCTGTCTGTCAATTTCTGGGATAATAGCAATAAAATTTTTGGAAAATTTTTCTAAGCTAAACCTTTCTCTTCTACTATCCTCAATAATTCCTGAAGGCGTGAAAATCCTATATGGAAGAGATATGACAAAGTTGGATTTTAAGTCGAAACCTATAACTTTTCCTCTCACTCCATCGTAACGTTCTACTTCTCTATCTACAAGAATTTTTAAGAGAGAACTTCCATCTATAGCAATATTTTGAGAATATTGCACAAGCTGTTCGACACTAGCGATCGAAAAATTATCATCGATTGTGAAATTATACATTGATAGCTTATCTTTTTTGAAACGATTGAGATGTATATCGACCATTTACCCTAGTGTTCCCGGCAATACTCCGAAACTAACACCAGTCATCACAATCTATCAGACTACTCAAAATCCCTCTTTCACCAATCTCTACCTTATATGGTGTGCCTCGATTAGCTTTTTTAACAGCGCTTCTCCCGCGGGGGTTTGTACCTGTTGCAGTTTGACGATTGACCACGATCGATCGCTTATCCTACAGTATCTCTTGTCTCTTCCCGCTCTTTCGCCTGTCGTAAAACTTCATTAATCAAAGATTGATACCCCTCTTCCCCCGCTTTCGATTTAAAATATTCAATCAGGCTTTCATCTAGCGAGATCGTGACGTTTTGCTTATTGGGTGCGGGATTCAAGCCTACTCGAAATTTAGCCCGATCGAAATCCGCTTGTGTCACTTCAGGATACTCATCATTAGAAAAAAAGTCACTCATCTCTATTCATCTCTCGCCCGAAAAAAAAACTAGGCTCTATCCTAATGATAGAGCCTAGAAAAGTTATCGAATTAAACCGAGGTTAGGGTTTTTTCCGATTCCGTTTTCGCTTCCGGGCTGTCGGCTTCCGAGGGCGGTACTACTTGCCAGAACTTGCCGAGATAGGTATCCCAATCCGCGAGGATCGCTTTTCCTTTCGGGCTGTCGGTCTTGCTGACGTGGGCTTCGATTAGCTCTTTCAACTGCGCTTCTCCCGCGGGGGTTTGTACCCGTTGTAGTTTGACGATTTCCGGGTTGACTTTTTCCGGGAAATTGCCCGCTTCATCGAGGAAATAGGCCAATCCCCCCGTCATCCCCGCGCCGACGTTGCGACCGACGGAACCGAGAACGACGATTACCCCACCGGTCATGTACTCGCAGGTGTGATCCCCCGCGCCCTCGATGACGGCTTTCGCGGTGGAGTTGCGGACGGCGAACCGTTCCCCGGCGCGGCCGTTGGCGTAGAGGACACCGCCGGTCGCCCCGTAGAGACAGGTATTACCGATAATGGCGTTGTTTTCGGGGGCGTAGGTGACGGATTTCGGGGGAACGATGACGATCTCGCCGCCGTACATTCCCTTACCGACGTAATCGTTCGCTTCTCCCTCTAGATGGAGTTTCATGCCGGGGAGATTGAACGCGCCGAAACTCTGGCCCGCCGCGCCCTCGAAATTCAGGGTAATTTCGCCTTCAAAGCCGTCATTACCGTATTTTTTGGCGATCGAACCCGCGATCCGCGCCCCGGTCGATCGATCCGTGTTGACGATCTTCACCGTTTTCGTCACCGTTCCCTGATTGGCGATGGCGTTGGCGATTTCGGTATCGGCTAACAGTTCATCATCGAGAACCGGCCCGTTACTATGTACGGCCTCGTGATGCAACCAGTCGCGATTTTGCCGAACATCGGGCAATTTCAGCAGACAATCGAGGTTTAACGCTTCCGTCTTGGTTAAGCGTACATCCTCGCGTTGTTTCAGCAGATCCGATCGCCCGATCACCTCGTTCAAACTCCGATACCCTAACCGCGCCAGAATCGATCGAGTTTCCTCGGCGACAAAGTAGAAGAAATTGACGACGTGTTCCGGAATCCCGCTAAAACGTTGCCGTAAGCGTTCCTGTTGCGTCGCGACACCGACCGGACAGTTATTCGTGTGGCAAACCCGCGCCATGATACAGCCTTCCGCGATCATGGCGATCGAGCCGAAACCGTACTCTTCCGCACCCATCAGCGCCGCCATCACGATATCCCAGCCGGTTTTCAATCCCCCGTCGGCGCGGAGAATCACCCGATCGCGCAGTTGATTTTCCAGTAGCGTCCGGTGAACTTCCGTGATGCCCAACTCCCACGGACTGCCCGCGTGTTTGATCGAACTCAACGGAGACGCGCCGGTTCCGCCATCGTGACCGGAAATCTGGATAATATCGGCGTTCGCTTTAGCCACACCCGCCGCGATCGTGCCGATGCCGATTTCCGCCACCAATTTCACCGATACTTTAGCGGACGGGTTAATCTGGTGCAGGTCGAAAATTAATTGCGCCAGATCCTCGATCGAGTAAATATCGTGGTGGGGAGGGGGAGAGATTAACGTGACTCCGGCTTTCGATCGCCGTAACATGGCGATATAGGAACTCACCTTTTTGCCCGGTAATTGACCGCCCTCGCCCGGTTTCGCTCCCTGCGCCATCTTGATCTCGATCTGTTGACCGCTCATCAAGTATTCCGGGGTAACACCGAAGCGTCCGGAAGCCACCTGTTTAATCGCCGAGTTCGCCGTATCCCCGTTCCGGAGACCGTTCAAATGGGGCATGGTGGCCGAGTGACCGGTTTCATCCACGTCCGAAAGCGTAGTATAACGAACGGGATCTTCGCCTCCCTCCCCGGAGTTAGATTTGCCGCCGATCCGGTTCATGGCGATCGCTAGAGTTTCGTGCGCTTCCCGGCCCAGCGCGCCGAGGGACATTCCCCCGGTACAGAAGCGTTGGACGATTTCCTCGATCGATTCCACTTCCGAAACGGGAATCGGCGATCGATCGGGATTAAACTCCAGTAAATCCCGTAAAGCCGTCACCGGACGTTCTTGCAAGATCCGGCGATAACTCTCGTAATGGTCGTAAGCCTCGGAATTCGTGCCGTTCCCGCCGATTTTGTACGCTTCTACCGCTTTATGGAGCGCTTTCGCCATCTCCGGGGAGTTCATGTGATATTCCCCACCGGGACGGTAGTTCACGAAACCGTAGTTTTCTAATTTTTTCCCCGTCAACGTCGGGAACGCTTTTCCGTGGAAGGTGATCACCTCGTGGGCAACGTCCGCGACCGTTAATCCCCCGACGCGGCTAACCGTACCGTTAAAGGCTAATCGGACGAGATCCGCGGAAAGACCGATCGCCTCGAAGATCTGCGCGCCGTGGTAGGAAGAAAGGAGGGAAATTCCCATTTTCGAGAGAATTTTCAACAATCCCGCCTCGACGGATTTCCGGTAGTTATCGAGCGCTTTTTCGAGGCTAACCGTCTCGATCTTGCCGTTTTCCATTAATTTCTGGGTACGCGGGTCGCTCAACCACTGTTTGATGGTTTCCAGCGCCAGATAGGGACAGACCGCGGACGCACCGTACCCGATCAGACAGGCGAAATGATGGGTACTCCAACACTGCGCGGTATCGACGACGATCGAGGCTTTCAGACGCAGATGGGAGCGAATCAGGTGATGGTGAACGGCTCCCACGGCGAGAAGCGGCGGAATATAGCTAGTTTCCTCGGTAATCGGCGAGAGGCGATCGCTTAAAATAATAATTTCCGCGCCGGCGCTGACCTGTTTAGCCGCTTCCTCACATAAAGCGGCGATCGCCGTTTCCAGCCCTCCCGGCCCGGTGGTAATGTCGTAAACAGTGGAGAGTTCCGCGACCCGATAATGGGCGGATTTCACCGCGTTTAATTCAAGATCGTTGAGAACCGGGGTATCGAGTTTCAAAAGATGCGCGTCATCTACCCCTAGATCGAGAATATTGCCCCGTCGTCCTAAATACATGGTCAGGGACATGACGAGACTTTCCCGGAGGGGATCGATCGGCGGGTTGGTGACTTGGGCGAAGCGTTGTTTAAAGTAGTCGTAGAGTAGCCGCGGTTTTTCCGACAACACCGCGAGGGGAATATCATCACCCATGCAGAAGGTCGGTTCTTTACCGGTCTCGGCCATCGGAACGACGATCATATCCACGTCTTCCGCGGTATAACCGAAAGCCGTCTGAATTTGCAGGATATTCTCGACTTTCGGGGTCGGATCGCTATCGATGACGGGTTCGATCGCCGTCCGTTGGGATTTCACCCATTCCCCGTAAGCTTTCTCTTTGGCGATGCGTTCTTTAATCTCCCAATTTTTCAAGATTTCCCGTTTTTCCAAATCTACCGCGAGCATCTGTCCGGGGCCGAGACGACCTTTCTCGACGATCGAACTTTCCTCTAGATTAACGACCCCGGCTTCCGAGGAAACGACGATATAGCCTTCATTCGTGATACTGTAACGCGCCGGCCGTAAACCGTTGCGGTCCAGACACGCGCCGACAATTCCCCCGTCGCTGAATACCAGTAACGCCGGGCCGTCCCACGGTTCCTGTAAACCGCTGTAATACTCGTAAAAATCGGTAATTTCGGGGTGATCCTGTAAATCCGGTTGATTTTTGTACGCTTCGGGAACGAGGATCATCGCCGCTTCGAGAGGACTGCGGCCGGTTCGTACCAGCAGTTCCATCGTACTGTCGAGGTTGTAGGAATCGCTATTGGCGGGATTGACGATCGGGGTCAGCGATTGTAGTTCCTCTTTCGTCCAGCCCCGCGTCTCTAGCGCCTCTTCCCGCGCCGCCATCCAGTTAATATTGCCGAGGAGGGTGTTGATCTCGCCGTTGTGACCCAGCAGGCGCATCGGTTGCGCGAGGGGCCATTTCGGCATGGTGTTGGTACTGAAACGACGGTGATACACGGCGAATCGGCTGGAATAGGCGGGATTTTGGAGGTCTAGATAGAATTCCCGCAGAACTTCGGCTCTAACCATGCCTTTATAGACGATGGTGCGGCAGGAGAAGGAACAGATATAGAAATCGTCGGCGAGTTGTTTCCCGACCTCGGAACGCGCGATGTAGAGGATTCGATCGAGATCCGCGCCGGTGAGCGAATCGGACGTGACCATTACCTGTTCGATATGCGGTTGATTTTCCCGCGCCTGAACGCCGAGAATGTCGGGACGGACGGGAACCTCGCGCCAGCCTAGTAATTTAAGATTTCTTTTCTTGACAACTTCCTCTACATACGCTTTCGCGTCGGCGCGACGGGCGGGATCTTGGGGGAGAAAGACCATTCCCACCCCGAGGCGATCGCTCTCCGGCATGGGAAGATTATTTTCGGCGAACCACGGGGCGAACAGGTTGCGGGGGATGGCGGTCATAATCCCGGAACCGTCCCCGGAATCGCGATCGGCGCTACAACCGCCGCGGTGTTCGAGACAGCCGAGGGCGATGAGCGCGCGCTCGATCAGCTGATGGTCGCCGGAACCTTGAACGTCGGCGATAAAACCGACCCCGCAAGCGTCCCGCTCTTCTACTAGCCAGGGTTGTCCGCGATAGGGGTCGAATTGATGGCGATCGTCGATTTTCATGTTAAATTGCCGCTCCATAGGGGTTAATCTAAGTCGAAATAAAATTAGGCGTTACCGGCGAACGCGGGGCTTGTGGGGGTAAATGCACACGATCGATAAAAAGTCAATAGTTGTCCGACAATTTTTTTATCTTCCCGCTCCGATTTTCTATTCTCTTGCCCTTGTCCCGTCGGGGGATAGTCACGAGTATCTGTCCCGAATCGATCGGCGGGAAATGGCGAGGGATCTACTATGATAAATCATCCGGTCAAGAGCGATCGAGATCGATCGGGGGGATAGCGCGAATCCGTTTCGGAATCGTTGACGGACGATCGCGATCGATCGCCAATTTATGAATTTATTCCGCGTCCGACTCTCTTAAACAACGTTTAAACGCCGTTTAACGTGAACGCTCGATACTGATGGCGTGAATCTCGATCGAGTGTTTCCCTGTCATGTTGAAAAAACGATTTTACGTCGGCGTGGGAGGTAGTTTACTCCTAGGCTCGGTATTAAGCTCTATTTCTCCCGCTTTCGCCACGAGTTTAGCCGGTAGTCTCGTCCTACCGGGCGATTCGACCGATTTAACCACCACTCCCGGCGCGAACGGCAATCGTCTGGGCTTTTTCTCCGATCTGTACTACGATCGCTATCAAAACGTCTACTACGGACTGAGCGATCGGGGACCCGGCGGCGGCGTTTACAATTACAGTACCCGAGTGCAGAAATTCACCCTGACCGTAGACCCGAACACGGGCGCGATTAGCAATTTCAACATTATTCAAACCATTCTCTTCACCCAAAACGGGAATCCTTTTAACGGTTTGAATCCTCTGGCCTTGAATGGCAATAGCGGCGTTCTCGGCCGCAGTTTCGACCCGGAAGGATTCGTGGTCGCTCCGAACGGAAATTTCTACGTTTCCGACGAGTACGGCCCTTCCGTGTACGAATTTAACCCGAACGGCGAGTTTATTCGCGCTTTCACCATCCCCGATAATATTCTTCCCAGAGCGGGCGCTAACCTGGATTACGTGGCTACCCGGACGAGTACGCCGGCGTTAACCACCGGTCGTCAGGATAATCGCGGTTTCGAGGGATTGGCGATGACTCCGGACGGCTCGAAACTGTTGGCGATGCTACAAGATCCTCTCGTGAACGAAGGTTCTTCTAATGACGGACGACGGAGCCGGAATCTCAGAATCGTCGAGTTCGATACGGCGACCGGGACGAGTACGAAACAATACATCTATCCGTTGGAAGACATCGCCGCGATTAACGCTCGTATTCCGGGGACGGCCAATGATTTCGGGGCGACCGCGCAGGGACGGAATATCGGGATTAGCGCGATTATCGCCCTGAATAATAACGAATTTCTGGTTTTAGAGCGGGATAATCGCGGTTTAGGTGTGGATACTCCTACCACGAGTACGATTCTTCCCATAGGTAGCAAACGCGTCTACAAGATCGACATTAGCGGGGCGACCGACGCGAGCGGGATTAGTTTAGCGAACACGAACACTTTTACCGGTACCCCTGTCAGTAAAACCCTGTTCCTCGATATTCAAGCGGCCTTAACGGGTCAGATTATCCCCGAAAAATTCGAGGGATTAACCGTCGGGCCGCGTCTCAACGATGGAACCTACGCGATCCTCGCGGGAAACGATAACGATTACAGCGTCACGCAAAACGGTTCCAACGTACAATTCAATGTCTGCACGACTCCCGACTATACGAGTACCGTACAGGTAGCCATTGACGCTTCCTGTCCGACGGGTTTCCAGTTAATCCCCGGTTTCCTGTACTCGTTCAAAACCGCGCCGGGGGAACTGGCGAATTTCGTTCCCGCGTCTACCGTCCCCGAACCGAATACCGTCGCCGCTTTATTACTTACGGGATCGGGCCTGTTCTTGGCGAAGATAAAACGGGAGCGGAAAGCGGAATAGATAACGGTTGGGAAAGCGAAAAATCCCGTCTTTCCCCCGATTTCCGTACTTTATAAAAAGATCCCCGGTTTTCTATCCCGGAGATCGCTGTCAGAGAGAAGCACACAAAACTTTTTCAGATTACATAGCTAGAGGCAAAGAAAAAAAAGAGCGATCCTGTCGGTTTTGTTGATATTCTCCTTGTATAAGCGGCAGGATCGCGATCTTACCGATTTACTCTCGCTTTGCTATCCACTGGTCGTGAAAACTTAAGAGGGCGGTGTCGAAATCTCCAGCTTCACCATTGTTTCCGTGGCAGTACCGTGGGATCGAACGTCGCTCGATCGAATGAACCCTTTGTCCGTCCACCTCGTAAATAAGGAACTCTGTCATCCGGCCGAAATGTCGATCGACGCTCGCGTTCCCGGTCGTCGCCACCGTTACCGTTGACCCGATCGCTACCGTTACACTCATCGTTTGTTTCCTCGCTCGCGATTGCCGGATAGGTCGCGCGTCGATCGCTGTTCTTTCTTTATACCGGGCGCGTTACGGGCGATTCTCCCGCTCGCGTCGATTAAGCTAGTTAGATTAATTAAGGATGTACTCACCGGCTACCTTGTCTTGGCCGGGGGGACTCCGGGAATTTTTACCTAGCGATCGAGGAACGGGGGAAGGTAAATTTCGGTACGGGTGCGAGGGTAGTTAGGGCCGGGAACGAGAAAAAATGTACTCAAAGCGTCACTCGCGGGCGCGGCGAATTCTCCCGAGAGAGCGATCGCTTTCTCGGGAAAGAAAATAGACCTGTTCGGAAAATCGATTTTGAGCGCGGGTCTACTGAAAAAAACTGTAAGATGATTTCCATAAACCTCTTGCACCATTCATTTTCGAGGGTCTAAAAACCTCGAAAACCAGAATTATACAAGATCAATAGGTTTTTTTTGCAATTTTCTAGAGCGTTCTGGATTCTTCCTCCTGAATCCTGAATACTGGCTCCTGATTCCCTAACCAAACGACAATTTTTGAATTCCGCGAGAGGTCTCATGCCTCTATTTCCCCTCGATCGCTTTCAGGGAGCTTTACTCGGTATTTATATCGGGGAGAGCCTAGGGAATCTGCCGGGAGCTTTCCCTCGAACCCGCTTTCTCTGTCTCGCCCTGGAGAATCCCGATCCCGATCGACTCCTCGCAACGCTCCCCGACGGGATATCCCCGGAAGAAGGGAGTTTGTTCGCCCTCCTGCCAGAAATTTTAGCGTTTTATGAATCTCCCGAGTGCTGGCGGGAGCGATCGGAGAAAATCGCCAGAATTTGGTCTCTCCCGTCGGGAGCGAGCGCCGATCTCGCGCTCTGGGGCCACGCGCTCTCGCGGGTGGCGGCCGGGAAAAACCCGATCGATCGACCGTTCCCGCGAGAGATCCTTCCCCCGGTGGAAACGCCCTTGTTCGGTCAGTTAGAACGGGTGCGGGACGCGATCGAGAGCGATCGACCCTTTCCAAGTACCGCGCGGCAACTGGCGAGATCGGGAGAGCCGATCGGCACGGCGATCGCCCTTTCCCTACACGCTTTCGGGCGAACCCCGTCGGATTTCCGCCTCGGCACCCGGATCGCCCGTTCTAGCCCGTATCAAGGGGCGTTAACCACCGTCCTCGCCGGTCTTTGGTCGGGTTTATATAATGGAATTACCGGCATCCCGCTCGCCTGGCGTTGGCGAAATCGAACCGACCCCTTGTGGCGGGAGATAGAGATCCGGGCCGGCGAACTATACGCGCGCTGGTCGGGAGTCGATCCGCGAAGTGCCGTCCCCCTCTCCCCGTCGAGCGCCATCGCCACCGCGGGAACGATACAACCGCGAAAGAATTTCCGACCGATCTCGCGGGAGGATTTTTAAGATTTCCCCCGCGCTCGCCGTTCCCCCGAACCTTTATGATGGGAGACGGGAAAGGCCGAATTTCCCGAACCGGAATGTACGCGTGGTTCGTAGACTATCGATCGAGTCATTATGGGTCTTTTTCTTTCCACTCCCGCTACATCCCCGTATCGTGACCGAAAGCCTCTTTCTGTCCCCCTCGCCCGAACGCGCCGGCCGATCATTTTCCTGTTTACCGTCGGTTGTCTGACCAGCGTGGTGGGGTATCGTTTTTACAACCAACCGAAACTAGCGATGGGAACGTTCTCTCCGACCACGATTATCGCCCCGAAAACGGCGAGTTTCGAGGATAGAGACACTACCGAAGCGAGACGGCAAAAAATTCGCGCGGGGCTGATTCCCGTCCTCAAACGGGACGCGGAAATGACCGCCTCGATCGAGCGGGATCTTTCCCTGACCCTCGATCGGCTCGATCTCTCCCGACAGATCGGGAAAAATTTCCCGACCGACGGGGCGCGTTCCCTGTCCCCGGCTACCCTACAGTATTTAACCACCACCTCGGAAGCGATCTGGTCTTCACTTAGCTCCCCCTCGATCGAGAGCGAGTCCGACCCCGAGATCCCGACGGCGATAGCGAGCGAAGTCGATCGGTACCGTCAGCGGCTCGGCCCGCAACGATGGCAGAAGCTGGTCGTTTCCCTCGATCGGGTTCGCCGGGAATTCCCGTCGAGCGTCCGGGAAGCCGCCGATTCTCCCGAACTAGAGCCGAGCGCTCTCGCGGTGAACGCCGCCGGACGCGGGAGCGCTCGGGACTGGAACGAGAGTAAACGGCAAATTCTCGGCATCGCCCGCGTGATTCTCGCCCAGGGCATCCCGCCCGGACTGGCCGAGAGTCATCTTCGCGAGGCGATCGACCTACAGATCCGGGAGCGGGTGCCGCTCTCGGGCCGGTTGTTGGCGCGGGAATTGCTGGAAAGCGCCCTAATCGGCAAATCGAACCTGGTCGAAGACGAAACCGCCACCCGCCAGCAGGCCGCCAAGGCGATCGAGGCGGTAGAAACCGTCCTGGCCAGTGTCGAGGAAGGTCAGGTGATCGTCCGGGCCGGCGAAAAGATCGATCGCGCCGATTTCGTGGTTCTCGACGGTTTCGGTCTAAGCGAGCGGGGCATGGATTGGACGGGATTGGCGGGAACGGCACTGCTCGTCACCGGGGCGATCGGTACTTTCTGTCTGGTCGCCCGTCGTCTACACCGTCCCCTGCGCCATCGGGATTTTCTCTTACTCGGTTTATTGACCTTAACCCCGCCGATTCTAGCGATCGCCAATTTTCCCTTCACCAATCTGGCCGCCGTCGGTTTACTGACGGGGAGTTTCTACGGGCCGACCCTCGCGGTGACACAGGTTCTGTTAACGTCCGGTCTCTCGATGTTCGGGATTAACCGCGTTTCGATCGATCTGGTGGCGGGAACCGTCGGCGGCCTGGTGGCGGCACTGGTGGCCGGAAGACTGCGATCGAGGGATGAATTCTCCCTGCTGGGCATCGGCATCGGTATCACCCAAAGTGGCGTTTATCTTCTCGGTTATCTACTCGTCAGCGCCACTACCGGAACGGTTTTGCTGACCATCCTACCCCACGCCGTCGTCTACGGACTCTCCGGATTGGCCTGGACGGTGGTAGCCCTGGGTATCTCTCCCCTCTTGGAGCGCTTTTTCGATGTCGTCACGCCGATCCGTCTCGTCGAACTCGCCAACCCGAACCGCGATCTGCTCAAACGTCTGGCTACCGAAGCGCCGGGAACGTTCCAACACACGCTTTTTGTCGCCTGTCTCGCGGAAGCGGCCGCCCGCGAACTGCACTGTAATGTCGAACTGATCCGCGCGGGAACCCTCTACCACGATATCGGCAAAATGCACGATGCCCTCGGTTTTATCGAGAATCAGATGGGCGGCCCCAATAAACACGATCGCATCGACGATCCCTATATCAGCGCCGAGATTATTAAAAAACACGTTACCGAGGGGCTGGTCATGGCCCGCAAATACGGACTCCCCCGCGCGGTTCGCGATTTTATTCCCGAACATCAAGGCACCTTACTGATTTCCTATTTTTACCATCAGGCGAAACAGAGAGCGGAAAGCCAGGGGAAAGAACCGGTTTCCGAGGCGGATTTCCGCTACGACGGGCCGATTCCCCAGTCGCGGGAGACGGGAATCGTCATGCTGGCCGATAGTACCGAGGCAGCCCTGCGATCGATGAAGGACGCGACCCCGGAACAGGCGATGGACACGATTAAAAAGATTTTTCAGGCGAGATGGCGGGATAATCAACTGGCAGACAGCGGCCTGCGCTTGGAAGAATTACCGATTATCGCCGAAATTTTCGTGCGCGTGTGGCAACAGTTCCACCACCGGCGCATCGCCTACCCGAAAGCCGTCCTCGAAGCGCGACCGACGGATAAAACCTCGGTGTGATCGGCATGGAAAGACGGCCATTGTTACGGTTTCTCGGCTCGAACGCTCTCGTCGCGGCGATCGCCCCGGCCGTGAACTGGGACTATCCGAGCGCGGCCGCTCCCGAAAATTGGGGGGAAATCTCGCCGGATTTCCAACGATGCGCCACGGGAAGCCGACAGTCACCGATCGATCTCGATTTCCCGACGGCTACAGAATCGAACCTTTTAACGATCGATTACCGGAGTACCCCGTTAACCCTTACCAATACCGGCCGCACGATCCGCGTCCGTCCGGGGGTAGAAAACTCGATCGCCTTCCGGGGGGAAACTTTCCGGTTACAACAATTTCACTTCCATCACCCGAGCGAACACCGGATCGCGGGCCGGCGATTCGAGATGGAAATTCATTTCCTTCACGTCAGCGATCGGGGAAATATAGCCGTTATCGCGGTTTTAGCCCGATCGGGAACGTCTAACCCGCGCTTACAACCGATTTTCAACAATATACCCCGCGAATCGGGAGCGAACAGAAAAATCGCCGATCTTATCGACATCGAGCGAATCTTGCCAGAGAAACGGGATTTTTACGAGTATCGCGGTTCCCTAACCACCCCTCCCTGTTCCGAGGGCGTTCTCTGGTTCGTTCTGGAAAACCCGATCGAGGTTTCCCCGTCGGAAATCCGACAGTTTACCGACATTATCCCCTTTAACGCCCGATCGATCCGGCCGGCGGGAGATCGCCCGATCCTTCACTCGTAGGGGGAGACGGGAGGCAGGAGACAGGAGACAGGAGGCAGGAGACAGGAGACAGGAGACAGGAGACAGGAGACAGGAGACAGGAGACAGGAGGCAGGAGACAGGAGGCAGGAGATAAGAGACAGGAGACAGAATAACGGAAAGATTCTTTAAAATATCGATAAAAAGCCGATTTACAACTTTAAAGCCTGAATCTCCGAGATTTTCAACTTGCAAAAAAGCCGAACGCGAACCCTCCCCCTCAACTCAACCAGGTAATCGCGCTTTTAATCCAGTCCGAACCGTTAGAACTCTCCCGTAGTCGCGGATCTTGAGCGATCGCCGCCACCGCCCGATCGATCTCGTCCGCGGAATATCCCAACGCCAAAAGCGTCATCTCCACATCTTCGAGAATTTCTCTCGCCGGCAGTGCCGCGCCCGACGGGGAAGAAATTCCCGCCACCTGTCGCCACTTAGCGAGTTTCGTTTTCAACTCCAGGGCGATCCGTTCCGCGGTTTTCGTTCCCACGCCGGGAGTTTTCGCTAACGTTTTACTATCGCCGGTCACGATCGCCCCCACCAGATCCTCACTGCCCAACGTATCGATTAACGCGATGCCCAGCCGGGCCCCGACCCCGTTGACCGCGATCAACTGTCGGAAAAGATCGCGTTCCACGACGCTCTCGAACCCGTAGAGATAGGGTTGTTCCTCCCGGATCTGGAGATGGGTGAAGATCTGGAGACTTTCCGGGAGAGTCGTCGCGATCGAGCGGGCCGAGCGGCCGGGGATCTGGATCTCGTAGCCGATCCCGTTCACTTCCAGAATTAACAACGGTCGATCGACCGGGATCTCGATCACCTCGATCGCCTTTCCCCGTAAATAATGGATGGTCATCCCTTCTCCAGCGCGTTTTGTCCGAAGGTAGCGCCGTACTTCTCCACGAGCGTTACCGCCTCTCGATCGAGTTTACCATCGCCATCGAGTACCGGCCGTCCGCCGATCTCGGCCAACACCCGGACGATCCCCGCCACTTCCTGTAATTTCGCCGTATCCCGATCGGCATCGAAAGAAAGCGAACCGACAAACACATCGCCCGATCGAACCAGGGTCGCCCCGGAAGCGTACATTCTCGATTCCAGTTCGTTCAATCCCTCGATCGCCTGCCGGTTCAGAACGCGAACCAGTTCCAGCAATTCCGAGAGATGCCGGCTCACTAGCCCGCAAAAATCTTCAAAAGCGGCGACTTTAATCATCTCTTCCTCGATTCTCGCCTCGTACTGACGGGCTTCCCGTAAAGACCGCTCTCCCGCCCCCCGGAGAAAGAAACCCCCGAGCGTTACCATCGGAACCAGCACGATTCCCGCGAGCGTGGCCGGGTTGGCGAACCAGAGATCCGCCCGGGAGGCGCCGCTACTCAGCCAGCCCAGTAGGGTAGAGCGATCGAGCGCGCCGACCCCGAAAAATCCGATCAGCCCGAAGGCGAGGCGATCGAGCGAGTGATTCGCCCGGAGGGCCTTGAGACTTCCGACCGCGAAATCGTCCGGTTCGAGGAGTATTGTCCCGTATTCCCGCAGTCGATCGTTGGAAAATCCCTCCAAATTTTCTAACATCGCCCGATCTTCCGCGGGGATCTGCTGGCCGAGTCGATCGAGCAGGGCCAGAAAGCGCGCGATCGTGCGGTTTTTCACGCGAACCTGGAGTTGACCGTATTTTCCCGCGAGTTCTAGGGCCGATCGGAACGGTCTCTCGGCGATCGCTACCGATTTTTCGTACCGCTCTCGGGCGTTTTCCCGAATTTGCCCGGCCGCGCGACGGCGGAAAATACCGACGATCCCCGCGCGAACCCCGAGACAGGCGACGATCGAGGCGAGACAACTCAAAGCGAACGAGATATCGAACATGAAGACCTCCTAGATAGCCACTAGGGAAATGGTTAGAGAACTGAACCCGAATTTTTGGAGATGAAATGACAGAAACGCGCTCTTGCTTCTAGCGGGTATACCCGGCTAGAAAGTAGTACATCCGCTCGACAGTTTCGAGAAAAGAATTGTAGCTCTATCCCGTCGCGGGCGAAAACCGACTCGGTATTCACGCGACTGTCGGAGAACCAGTAATTTTACTTATTAAGATGGGTAACTTTTGTATTAAGTTTCCTTTAGTATTATTTTTTTTCGATCGGTTCCTGTCAACTCACTTTCGGTAGATGCGAGGACGACCGTAAGTATCGGAAGTAACGAATCCGCGACATCGGGAGATAGATTCGCGAGATACGACCAAAAACGCCAACGAATTCGTTGGCGGCGGTTCTCTATGCCTTTTGAATCCTTTCGGCGGGCGCTATCTCCTGTCGATCCCGAATAGTCCCGAATTGTTCCGAAACGTACAGACTTGTTCGTAATGGAGAAAGGGGGACGGATAAGTCCTTCCCCCTTTCTTCCCCGATACCCGCTAGAACTCCAGAAAATCCGTCTAAAATCTGCCTTAGCGTTTTCTCTCGAAACTTTCCACGGTATTCTGTAATAACATCGCCACCGTCATCGGCCCGATACCGCCGGGGACGGGAGTTAAATAACTAGCCACCTCGAACACCGACGGGTAATGCACGTCTCCCACCAGACGCTCGCCGACCCGGTTAATCCCCACATCGACCACGACCGCGCCGGGTTTGACCATCTCGCCGGTGATCAATTCCGCTTTCCCGACCGCCGCCAGGAGAATATCGGCATTTTTCGTGACCGAAGCTAGATCTTTCGTTTTCGAGTGGGCGATCGTCACGGTCGCGTTTTCTTCCAGCAACATCAACGCTAACGGTTTTCCCACCAGAATACTGCGTCCGACCACTACCGCCTGTTTTCCCGCTACGGAAATCTCGTATTCTTTCAGTAATTCCATCACGCCCGCGGGGGTACAACTACGCAGACCCGGTTCACCGCGCACCAAACGCCCTAAATTGACCGGGTGTAGCCCGTCCGCGTCCTTATCGGGATCGATGAGATGCAGGAGACGAACCGCGTCCAGATGGGGGGGAAGGGGGAGTTGGATCAAGATCCCGTCCACGCGTTCATCGCGGTTGAGTCGATCGATCTCCGCCGCGATCTCCGCCTCGCCGGTGTCGCCGGGAAAATGCCGTCCGAAGGAAGCCATGCCGATCTTCTCGCAGGCTTTTTCTTTATTGCGAACGTAGACGGCGCTGGCGGGATCGTCGCCGACCATCAGTACCGCCAGTCCGGGAGGCCGTCCGATCGCCGGTTGTAGCGCTTTAATTCGATCGCTCAGGGCGGACTGGATCTTTTTCGCCTTGGCTTTCCCGTCGAGAATTTGGCAAGTAGTAGCGAACATTCTATGATAAAACCGAGAACAAAAGTCTTCTCGATCCATTCTATGGGGTAAAAGATCGACCCGTGTCACTCGTTAAGGTTAATACAAGAATGTCTCTCCGGACTCGTCTCGCGCTCGTCGGCGGTTCTTTTTTACTGGCGGGGTTATTCGGTTGTAGTACCCTCGCGGATCTGGGTATCGCCGTCCCCGTTATCGGCGATCCTCCCATGACGACGATCGATCGACTCCCGGAAAAACCCAAGGGCGCGCTGGTTTACCTACGGGGAGTGGTGGGAGATCAAGCCCCTTTTCTCAACGGGGGTGCCTATCTCTTAAAAGATGGATCGGGCGCGATCTGGATTCGGACGAATACCTTAAAAATGCCGAAAAAAGGCGAAGAAATCGTCGTGAAAGGTCAGATCGAGTTTGAAAACGTGCCGAAAGGAGTTCAAGCCGGTAACGAAGTTTACGTTCGGGAACTGGAACAGCTAGACGCGCGGGCGATCGCTCCCTCTCCGACTCCCACCTCCGAGATACAGTCACAACCGCAACCTTCTCCCGTCGCCACTAGGGAACCGGAACCGAAGCCCTCCCCCGTCGCGGTTAGGGAACCGGAACCGAAGCCCTCCCCCGTCGCGGTTAGGGAACCGGAACCGAAGCCCTCCCCCGTCGCCACTAGGGAACCGGAACCGAAACCTTCTCCCGTCGCCACTAGGGAACCGGAACCGAAACCTTCTCCCGTCACCACTAGGGAACCGGAACCGAAGCCTTCCCCCGTCGCCACTAGGGAACTCGATGAACCGAACGCGAGAGTTATTCGCCCGATCGTCGAGGTGATGCCTCCTAAACCACCCGCCGCGGCGAAACCGGTTATCGATCCCCTGGATTCCTTCTTCCTCCCGCACAAACAGGGGAGAAAATAGGCGGGGCGAGAAAATTTTTATTCCCCGAGAGGTTTCATAGACTTCTGGAAAACTTCATTTTCGAGAATCTAAATTGAAGGGAAGTGTTAATTGAAAAAGATAAATCGGTTATAAGTAGTCCTACAAAATAAATTCCTAGTCGGGACAGGCAATAGGCAATAGGGTTGTCAAAATGTGTAATTAATTGTGTCGAGGTACTTAAGTGGAATTTTCGGGCTAATGATTCGGTATTTTCCCTCCCGGCTCCTGACTCCTGAACCATAGGACAAATTTTGAATTCTATAAGAGGTCTGATGAGTTCACCGACCCGAATCGTCGCCCTAGCGATCTTGGAACGAAACGGACGTTTTTTAATGCAGTTGCGCGATGATATCCCCTCGATCCACTATCCCGGTGTTTGGGGATTGTTCGGGGGACATTTAGAACCCGGAGAAAGTCCGGAAGAAGCGCTGAAACGGGAGTTATGGGAAGAAATTCACTACCGGCCCGCGACCGTCCGGAAATTCCGTTGTTATGACGGGGAAAATGTAAACCGGCATATTTTTCACGTTCCGCTGACGGTAGAGACGAGCGAACTAATCCAGAGCGAGGGACAGGATCTAGCCCTGCTCGGCCCGATCGATATCCGCGCCGGATTCTATTATTCGGAACGGATCGGGGAAACCCGCGTCCTGGGAAAAATTCACCGACAGGTTTTACTCGATTTTATGGAAGTGACGGTATAGTGGAGAATAAGGCCGGCGTGGAACTCCCGAACTCCGGTAAATGTCATAGAGGATATCTTTCTCGCGTCCTCCTCTCGCGAAAATTTAGTCTCTTCCCACTGGCTTCGCTCGAATATCTATGTTTTGTGGCTTTTCTCTATGAATCAGTCGCGTCCATCCTCGGTTTCCCGTCAGAAACTTTTCTTCGGAGGGGCGATCGTCACCCTCGCCGTTCACTCCGCCCTCGTTTTCACCCCCCGCGCCACGGCCGAAACCCCCCTGGCGAATAATCCGAAAGCGGTGATCGATGAAGTCTGGCAGATCGTCAATAACGAGTTCGTCGATCGAAGTTTTCACCAGATCGATTGGCAGAAAAAGCGTCAGGAATTATTAAGTCGCGAGTATAGTAACCCCGCGCAGGCGTACAACGCGATTCGAGAAGCGCTCGAAGAATTAGGAGATCCCTACACGCGTTTCCTCGCCCCCAATGACTTCGCGATTCTCACCAGTCAAACCTCGGGAGAATTATCGGGGGTCGGCCTGCGGTTGACGCTGGATAAACGAACCAGCGATATTATCGTTGTCGATACGGTGAAAAATTCCCCGGCGCGACAGGCGGGAGTGAAAGCGGGCGATCGACTGGTCCGGATCAACGGCAAACCGGCGGCGTTGATGACGATCGATCGGGTGATGGAAGAAATCAAGGGAGAGGTAGGAACCAACCTCAGCGTTCAATTATACCGTAGGGAAAAGGGCGTTTTTGAAGTCACCCTCACCCGCGCCCAGATCGAGATCCCCTCGGTTAGCTACGCGCTCAAGGAGGAAGATCGGGTAAAAATCGGCTATATCAAGCTCGATGAGTTCAGTTCCCACGCGGCGGAACAGATGAAACAGGCGATCGAGGAATTGAGCCAACAGCAGGTACAGGGTTACGTTCTCGATCTACGCGGCAATCCCGGCGGTCTTCTGTTCGCGAGTGTCGATATCGCCCGGATGTGGATGAAAAAGGGCAAGATCGTCAGCACGATCGATCGACGCGGCGGCGATCGATTGTTTACCGCCAATAACACCGCGATCACCGATCTACCGCTCGTGGTTTTGGTGAATAAACATTCCGCCAGCGCCAGCGAGATCCTCGCGGGGGCGCTCAAAGAAAACGGTCGCGCCACTCTAGTGGGTACCTCGACTTACGGGAAAAGTACGGTGCAATCGGTTCACTCGCTCTCGGACGGTTCGGGATTGGCGGTGACGATCGCCCGTTATTACCCCCCCAACGGCGAGAATATTTATAAGAAAGGGATCGCGCCGGACGTGTCGGTCGATCTCACCGCGGAACAACAGTTATTACTGCGGAACGATCCCTCGTTGATGGGAACGAAGGACGATCCCCAGTACCAACAGGCGATATCTTTACTGCGATCGCCGAGCGCGAAACGTCCCGCCGTGATCTCGAACCCGTTAAGTAGTCGGGCGGAACCCTAGATCCGATCGGGAAATCGATATCTACCCGATCGGCTCGCCGGACTCGATCGGGTTTCCCTTTCTCCCGCGTTTTCCCGAACCGGACAAATGTGCCAGTGACCCGCGAGCGAAACCCGCCAAATCCCGCCGTGTTACAATCGATACGCAGGAATTTCGAGGGTCGCGCCATGTCATCCGCCTATCGAGAGAGTCGAGTTATTCCCCTAGACAAGATTTTTTTCGTTCTCGCGTGCCTGTATCTCGGTTTCGTGGTCGCTTGGTTGGTGAATCGCCATCGATCGCCCGCGTCAGCGCCCGCCACCGCCGCGATCCCCTCGGCCGATCGACAATTTATCGCCTATCTACAATCCTCTCTCGATCTGATCGATCGACAGGCGAAAAATCCTCCCGCGCCCTCTCCCACCGTTACCGCAACGCCCTCTCCCACCGTTTCCCTCCCCCCACCCCCCATCACCCCCGCGAGTAATCCACAACCGAGGGTGATCGAGAGAGTGTACGTTCCCGTTTACTCCCAACCCTCCCCCGCTCCCGCCGCGTCCGTTCCCACCGCTCCCGTTCCCACCGCTCCCGTCAAAATCGCCACCGCTCCCCTTCCCCCGCCTCCCGCTCCCACGATCGCCGTCCCCACCCCTGCCACGGTAACGTCTCCCCCCGCTCTCGCCCCTCTAGTGCCTACCAACGACTCGGTGAAATATACCCTCGTGGGAGTCATGGAACTCGGCGATCGGGCCACCGTTCTTTTCGATAATCAAGGAATTACCACCCGAGTCTCTACCGGGGAATTTATCAACGGTTGGACGTTGGTAGAGGTGCGGGGTCAACAGATCATTCTCACCCGCGGCGGCACAACCAAGGTTTTAGATGTCGGGCAATCGTTTTAAAGTGTAGGGTGTAGGGGAAAGGGGAAGGGATGAAAAGTAATCTTTTTTTTACCGAAAAACTCCCCATCTCCCCACCCCTCTTACCTTCGACTTTCTAATCTCGATCGAATCGGGGAAGACGACGGAGGAATTCTAACGGTAATCCGTCCGTATCGGCTATAAAGGCTACCTCGTAGACATTTTCGCCGATCATCTGTTGCTGGGGTTCTAAAAGGACGGAGAGAGGACGATACAAATTCGGATCTCGATCGACCGCCTCGTTATATTTCTCCCGCAGTTCCGCCAACCAGGTCGAGAGATCGGCGTGAGTTTCCGTTATGTCGAAAGAGAGATGGTAATAGCCCACGTAATGTTCATCATGAAAGGCATCGGGCGCGGGTTTCGGTTCGGGGATCTCGATCAGTTCGATCCGTCCGGCCGCTCCCTCCATCCAACAGGCCAGCGTGTAGCCCGTGGTGAAGCGTTCCCGTACCGTGAAGCCGAGAATCTCGTAAAAAGCGATCGCCCGATGGATATTCGCGGTGCGGATAGACGCGTGGTGCATGGGTGTTTAATCGAAGAGACGGAAATAGGGATAACGCTTGGGAACCCCCGGTTCTTTTTCCAGATCGAAGTTAATCACTTCCCAACAGGGTTCTTCCGATGTGTCCGGGCTGAATTCTACCGGTAGACCGTAGAGACGGGGAACCAGTCCGTCATTCGCGCCGCGCCAGGGGGTATTACGCTCTAGATAGGAACTGACTAACTCTCGATAGCGGTTGGCGATAATCACCTTCGTCGCGCGAAAACCTTGGGTGTAGAGACGATCGAGCGCCTCGTGAATCTCGAACCGAATCCCGTCCGGGTGGGTGTGCTGTCGATACCATTCCCCGTTCCACAGTCGCCAATGTCTACCGGATTGCAGATGAACTAACTCTTCCGTTTTGGGATCGGCCTCGAAAGCACCATGACGGGGACAGAGATAGGTATCGGTCAGCGTCAGCGCGGGGATAGATTGCCGACAGTGGGGGCAGTGAATTTCCGGACCGAAAACAGGATATTGTAAACTTGTCGCGTTCATCATGGATTAATTACCCGATTTTAAAAGTGCTTTTTACGTGCCGGTCGTCCTAGCTATATTATATCGATTGGATTTTGACGGCTTTTTATCTAGACTGTAGTGCAGATCGCTCATGCAACCAGAGAATTTAAGATCTATTTCCTCTTTTTGGCCGACTCCTGACATCGATCGAGCGGCCTTCGTCGCCCCCAACGCCACCGTGATGGGTCACGTTTCCCTCGGCGAGGGGTCGAGTGTCTGGTATAACGCGGTCGTGCGCGCGGACGTGGAACGTATCGAGATCGGCGCTTTTACCAATATTCAGGACGGGGCGATCCTTCACGGCGATCCGGGCAAAGTTACGGTACTCGAAGATCACGTCACCATCGGCCATCGGGCCGTGATCCACGCCGCCCACATCGAACGCGGCTGTTTAATCGGCATCGGCGCGGTGATTCTCGACGGGGTACGCGTCGGCGCGGGCAGTATTGTCGGCGCGGGCAGTATCGTCACCAAGGACATCCCCCCGCGCTCTTTGGTGGTGGGGATTCCGGCCAAACGCGCGCGGGAGGTTAGCGAAACGGAAGCCGAGGATCTGATCGAACACGCCAAACGTTACACGAAACTCGCCCTCGTCCACGCCGGAAAGGGGACGGATACAGGATTCGGTCCGGGAGAGTAGGGAGATGAGGGGGGTGAGGGAGATGGGGGAGATGGGGGAGATGGGGGAGTTTTTGGGGAAAAGGGGAAGGGGAAAAGGGAAAAAATTACTTTTAGTCCCTTCACCTTTACTCTTTACCCTCTTCTCCTGACTCCTGCCTCCTGACTCCTGCCTCCTGACTCCCGAATTCCTCTCGAAATCTTGCCGGAAGTCTGTTATAAATATTTAATGAGAACCAAGTAAACATTTTTATCGATCGACGAGAGGATAGTAAAGCTATGGATTGGAGAGTTGTAGTCGTGCTGGCCCCCCTGCTCATCGCCGCCAGTTGGGCCGTGTTCAATATCGGAGCCGCCGCCCTCAGACAAGTTCAACAGTTCCTCGCCAGAGAAAGTTAAGAAAAATTCATATTTCTTGAGAGAACCGATCCGTCTAGCGATCGGTTTTTCATTTTTCGGACTCTATAATACAAGCTAAAAACCGACCATTATGGCCATTCCCGCCGCGCTCGAAAATCTTACCCGCGACCTCTCCGGTTTAGAAATCATTACCGATCCCGTTCAAGTTGCCAAACTCTCCCACGATTACTACCATTTCAGCCCCATTTTGGAGAGACAGTTAACAGAAAAACGCGGCGATCTAGTCATCCGTCCCGAATTCGAGGCGGAAATCATCGAGATCGCCCGCGCTTGCGTGAAATATCGCGTTCCCTTAACCGTTCGCGGCGCGGGGACGGGAAATTACGGGCAGTGTATCCCTCTAGAGGGGGGCGTGATTCTCGACGTTACCAAACTGAACCGAATTCACTGGATTCAGCCGGGAAGCGCGCGGGTCGATGCCGGGGTGAAAATGGCGGCTTTCGATAAACAGGCGCGGGAAATCGGGTGGGAATTGCGGATGGCTCCCTCTACCTACCGCACGGCGACGATCGGCGGTTTTATCGGGGGCGGTAGCGTGGGTATGGGTTCGATTACCTACGGACAGCTACGCGATCGCGGCAACGTGAAAGCGTTACGGGTGGTGACGCTCGAAGACGAACCCCGGATTATCGAGCTAAAGGGGGACGAGGTACAGAAAGTCAACCACGCTTACGGAACTAACGGTATTATCACCGAATTGGAAATCCCGCTCGCGCCGGCTTATCCTTGGGCGGAAATTATCGTCGTTTTCGAGGATTTTCTCACCGCGGCACGATTCGGTCAGGAGTTGAGCGATAGTCCGGGGATCGGGAAAAAAATGGTCAGCGTTCACGAGTGGCCGATCCCGTCCTATTTCATCCCGCTACAGGAGTATTTACCGACGGGAAAAAGCGCGGTGCTGGTACTGGTGTCGGAGTTCGATCGAATCGCGTTAGACGATTTGGTTCGAGAGTGGGGAGGCGAGATCGCCTACGCTAAAACCGCGGCGGAAGCCGGGAAAGGAACGAGTTTATTAGAATTTACCTGGAATCACACCACCCTGCACGCGCGCGCGGTGAACCCGAAAATCACCTACCTACAAACCTTTTATTTCACGCTCGATCGGGTCGAACAACTCTACCACCATTTCCGGGGGGAAATTTCCCTCCACTTGGAATTTTTGCGGGTCGGCGGTACAGTAATACCGGCGGGCTTACAGTTATTCGAGTTCACCACCGAGGAACGATTGAACGAGATTATCCGCTATCACGAGGAACGGGGCGCGGGTATCGCCAATCCCCACACCTATATTCTCGAAGACGGGGGGCGGAAAACGATCGATCCCGTGCAATTCGCCTTTAAAAAAGAGGTCGATCCCTACGGATTGATGAACCCCGGTAAAACACGCGCTTGGTGGGAGTTAGCTTAGTGTCGAGAACAAAAAGCGGTCTGATTATTTTAACCGTCGTCTGTATCGTCGCCACGGCGATCGGGATGTATTTTCTCGGGGGCATCGATCCCGAACAATTACAGGCGTGGTTACGACGGATGGGCATCTGGGCGCCCCTTCTCTATATTCTCCTCTACACGATCGGCACGATTTTAATCCTTCCCTCGACTCCCTTGAATCTCAGTGGGGGCGCGTTATTCGGCGTTTGGATGGGGACGGTGTGGACGACGATCGCCGCGCTGGTGGCCGCCGTGGTCGCGTTCGCCTTCACCCGAACGATCGGCCGGGAATACACCGCGCGCAAATTCCGGGGAAAATGGGAGGCGATCGACGCGGAGATGCAACAGGGCGGACTTTTCTATATGTTCGCGATCCGTCTCCTGCCGATTATTCCCTACGGACTGGTTAACTTCGCCGCGGGGCTAACCTCGGTGCGTTTTCGCGATTACCTCCTCGGTACTTTCTTGGGAACCGTACCGGGGGTCTTACCCTTCGTGCTGATGGGTTCCGGGTTAAAATCCCTCGGAAAGGGTGATATTTTTCCTTTAATGGTCGCTTTTACCCTGATCGCCGCGTTGGTCGGCGTGGGAACCTGGTACCGTCGCCGTCGCCAGTTCCCGAACCTGAAGGATAAATAATCCCGGAGCTTTTCGTATTGGTTGAAGAAGCGAGTACGGAGGGAGTCGAACCCCCGAGAGAACTAGACCTATGAAGCGATAAGCGATCAAGCCTCTCTCTTATCAACCATTTCAAGAGATCGAGAGAAAAATGAGAGACGACGAGATAGTGGGTTCTGGCAATTTTGACGGGTATAACGACGTACTTCTGGCGGATTCGTGTAGAGATCAAAAATATCCTAGAAGAAGAGGATAGAGAGGTGTTTATAACCTTATCGCGAACCTACCTGGAATGGAAAGAAGCCACGAAACGGGAAGGGCTAGAGCGAGGGCGGCAAGAAGGGAAATTAGAGGCGAAACTGGAATCGATTCCCCGTTTGCTGGCGTTAGGCTTAAACGTCGAACAGATCGCGGAGGCTTTGGCTCTTGACCTGGAACAAGTTCGACAGGTCGCCCGAGAGTAATTGAAAAGAACCGACCGACGAAAGTAAAACCCGCGAGTCATGTTCGCGAAAAAAAGCGATCGCTCTTGGAGTATCGTCCGGGCGATCGCCTTTTTCTAGAGTGTTGAAATTGGATTTTTAACGGCTCGATCGCTATTTTCTGAATCGTTTTACCGATGAAATCACACCCAGAGTCCCCAAGCCTAATAAGCCCAGTACAGACGAAGGTTCGGGAACGGTAGAAGTAGCGGGAGTAAAATTAATACTGACGTTATCGACCCCTTGATTGAAGAAACCTTGGTTATCCACTTCCGCGAATCGGAGGATAAAACTGCCTCCCCCTCCTACCAAGCTGGTAATATCGAAATTATAAGCCGTATAAGGGTTCGGATTAGAAGCTCGCGGATCGTTCCCCAAGTAGAAGTTCCCCAGCACATCCGCCGGCGCGGTCGAGAACGGGTTCGATCCCGCCCGAAGAATATCTACCCGCGCGTGTTGATTCGGGAAAGCATTAAAATCCAAACCCGCCGGATTCACGATCGGCCCGACACCACTCCAATCGTTGACAAACTGACGAAAGGAAAGCACGACCGATGACGCGGCCCCCGGAACCGTGAAAGTCTGGGTTAACGAGTAGGCTCCCGGCCCAGTCTGGTCGGATACCGCATAAAAAGAGCCACCGGCCGGCCCGACCGTAAGAAAGCCACTCAACGGGGTAGTATTACCACTGGCGGCGAAGAAACCCTGCGGAGAATTGCTACCGGGTTGTCTCGATACAGTCCATCCCGTGAAATTTCCGGTTTCAAAGCCGCCATTGGTAATTAATTCAACGGCTTGAGCGGCGGTCACCGTGCCGCAAGTACCCACGGCTACTAGGGTCAATCGGGTGGCGGTCAGAGATAACCTATTCATCGCGGTTAACGTTTTCATGGTTTTTATCCCTTGCAGGTAATATACATTCGATCCCCGAGCATCCGAATCGAAAAAAGCCGCACCTCAACGATATTGAAGACAAAATTTAGTAGCACTATCGTTTTTCGAGAAAATCAGGATAAACCGGGTAAGGTATCCTCGGTTAGGTAATCGTAAAAGCCTTATACACGAAAGCTCTCGGTCATCGAATCACAGTATTCAATTGAACAAAAAACGAAAAGACCGATTCAATTTCGTTCAACATTATCGAATTTAAAAAGATGCGATTATTTTCTTTTGCTTGGATGCAAATCCGAGGTGTTCAAACTCATCCTAATTCTCGCAGACCTAACGATCAAGTTCTCGAAAAAAAAAAGAATAGTAGATAATCTTTGTAAAAAAAACGTCAATTCTCGTTACAATCAATTAAGATTCTGTTAAGAATCCCTCGATCGATCCTCTATCTCTCGAATCCGGAATCGATCGCCGCTCGCTCTCGCCCGCAAAAATGTCACAATAGGTAAAACAGGCAGTGTTTGAAAAGAACCGACATTATTTTTATGAGTAACCTTGTCCCGTCCCTCGGCGGAAGCGAGATCCGCGACCGTTTTTTAAACTTTTTCGCCGAAAGAAACCATAAAATCCTCCCTAGTGCCTCTTTAGTCCCCGAAGATCCCACGGTATTGCTGACGATCGCCGGGATGCTCCCTTTCAAACCGATCTTCCTGGGACAGAAAAAAGCGGAAGTTCCCCGCGCCACCACCTCCCAGAAATGTATCCGCACCAACGACATCGAGAATGTCGGCCGGACGGCGCGACACCATACCTTTTTCGAGATGTTGGGGAATTTCAGTTTCGGTGATTATTTTAAAGAACAGGCGATCGCTTGGGCGTGGGAACTCTCTACCGAAGTCTTCCAATTACCGCCAAATCGCCTGATCGTCAGCGTTTTCGAGGAAGATGACGAGGCTTTCGCTATCTGGCGCGATAAAATCGGCATTCCCGCCCACCGTATCCAGCGCATGGGCGCGGACGATAATTTCTGGGTATCCGGCCCCACCGGACCCTGCGGCCCCTGTTCGGAAATTTACTACGATTTCCATCCCGAACTCGGCGACGCGAAAATCGATCTCGAAGACGATAGCCGGTTTATCGAGTTCTATAACCTCGTTTTCATGCAGTACAACCGCGACGCGGACGGCAATCTTACCCCGTTAGCCAACAAAAACATCGATACGGGCATGGGATTGGAGAGAATGGCGCAAATCCTGCAAAAAGTCCCCAATAATTACGAGACCGATCTGATTTTCCCGATCGTTACCAAAGCGGCGGAAATCGCGGGAATTACTTACAAAAAAGCCGACGAGAAAACAAAAGTTTCCTTAAAAGTGATCGGCGATCACGTTCGCTCCGTCGTTCACATGATCGCGGACGGTATCGCGGCCTCCAATACCGATCGGGGGTACGTTTTACGCCGTCTCATCCGTCGCGTGGTGCGTCACGGCCGCTTGGTGGGCATCGAGGGCGCGTTTATCGAGAAGGTCGCGGAAGTGGCGATCGAACTCTCGGAAAAAGTATATCCCAATGTGAGAGCGAGAGAAACGGTAATTAAAGGAGAATTGCAACGGGAAGAAGCCCGATTCCTCGAAACCCTCGAACGTGGCGAAAAACTCCTCGAATCGATCCTGCAAAAAGAGAAAAAACAGATTTCCGGGGTCGATGCCTTCACCCTCTACGATACCTACGGATTCCCCCTCGAACTCACTCAGGAAATCGCCGAGGAACAGGGTTTAAGCGTCGATACGGTCGGTTTCGAGGCGGAAATGAAAAAACAGCAGGAGCGATCGAAAGCCGCCCACGAGACCATAGATTTGACCGTACAGGGGAGCCTCGATACGCTCGCGGAACATATTCACCCGACGGAATTTCTCGGTTACAGCGAAACTCAAGCGCCCGCGACGGTGACGATCGTGTTAGTCAACGGGAAAACGGTAGACAGCGCGACCGCAGGGACGGAAGTACAGATCGCGCTCGATAAAACCCCGTTTTACGCGGAATCTGGCGGACAGATCGGCGATAAAGGCTATTTAACGGGGGAAGATCTGGTCATCCGCGTCGAGGACGTGAAGAAGGAATCCGGGATTTTTATCCATTTCGGACGGATCGAACGCGGGACGGTGACGGTAGGGGATACGGTGACGGCACAGATCGATCGAGCCTGTCGTCGTCGCGCGCAGGCTAATCATACCGCCACGCACCTACTTCAAGCCGCTTTGAAAAAAATCGTCGATGAGGGGATCGCGCAGGCCGGATCTCTGGTGGCGTTCGATCGCCTGCGGTTCGATTTTACCTGTCCCCGCGCCATCACGCCGGAGGAACTGCAACAGATCGAGGATACGATCAACACCTGGATCGCCGAAGCGCACGATACCTTTATTTCCGTGATGGCACTGGATGAGGCGAAAAATAAGGGAGCGATCGCCATGTTCGGCGAGAAATACGGCGCGGAAGTGCGGGTGATCGATATTCCGAGCGTTTCGATGGAATTGTGCGGCGGTACTCACGTTCGCAACACCGCGGAAATCGGGCTATTTAAAATCATTTCCGAGACGGGGATCGCGTCGGGTATCCGCCGTATTGAAGCGGTCGCCGGCCCTGCGGTGTTGGAATACCTCAACGAACGCGAGAAAGTGGTGCGGGATCTGTGCGATCGCTTTAAAGTGAAACCGGAGGAAATTCCCGATCGAGTCACCGCGCTACAGTCGGAATTAAAGGACACCCGCAAACAGTTAGACGCGGTAAAACAGGAACTAGCGATCGCTCTTTCCGACGGTTTGTTAACGAAAGCGGAGTCTGTAGGCGATTTCCAACTCCTAGTGACCGAAATGGGCAATGTTGACCCGAACGCTCTGATGAGTGCGGCGGAACGACTGCAACAGAAACTCGGCGAGGGCGCGGTGATTCTAGCCTCGGTTCCGGAGGAGAATAAAGTCAGTCTGGTAGCCGCTTTCAGTCCGAAGGTGGTGAAGGAAAAAGGGTTACAGGCCGGGAAATTTATCGGCTCGATCGCCAAACTCTGCGGCGGCGGCGGCGGTGGCCGTCCCAATCTCGCGCAAGCCGGCGGCCGCGACGCGAGTAAGTTGGCCGAAGCTTTAGCCAGCGCGAAAACCCAATTATCCGACCTGTTGAAGTAATTCCGTAGGGTGGGCGAAAGCTCACCCTCCGATACAGGAATCAGCTAGGATTAAGGTAAGATAATCAGTCTAGAATTGTTCGCGATTATTCTATCCGCGGGATGGGAGAGACGACATGGAATTACTCATCGAGAATTTAGGGCCGATTAAAAATAATACTCAAACAATAGATTTAACCAAAAAGTTTTATGTTTTTGTCGGCTATAACAATAGCGGCAAAACCTATGTTTCTCAGCTTCTATGGACGATATTTAATCAAGATAACATTAGAAAATTTTCTAGAAAAGCAAATATTAAAAACCTGAAAATTGATTCGTCAATAGAACTTACTCAAGAATTAATAAATGAAATACTTGATGAGTTTGCAAATTTTATTAAAGAAGAAACCGTAAATACATATAATCTTAACAAAACTCTTCAAGAAAAAATTTCAATCCAAGCAACCTTTAAAGCTAATGTAGAAGAACTTAGAAGCAAGACATTCAAAACCGTTTTTTCAATTGTTACCGAGCAAGACAACCACCTAGAAGTCCTGAATATTAACAAGCCTCGAAAAACTTTAACGATTCAAGTAAAAGAGCAAAGCTATTCAGATTCGGATAATTTATCCGATCGAACTTTGAAGATTCTTAAAAGAGAGAAGAGATCTAAGAAAGTTGGGATTATTACCTCCATAATTAAATTATTGTTACTACATTCACAGGATGCTTTTTTTCTACCTGCAAATCGAAGTTTTTTCCCTACTTTTTATCAATATATTTATGAAATAGAAAGAAACAAAAGAATCGAGGCAGATAAGCGCATTCGAGAATTTTTGGAAAATATGGATGATGATGGTATTGGGAAGGATCTAGAAAATCTATCTAATAAATTAAAGCGATTCCAAGAACAACTACCTAGAAGTTCTTATACAGAACCGATGAATAAAGTTTTTGAAGAACTTTTTTCTCTAAACACCGAGAGAAAAATTAATTCAAATTATAATTTAATTATCAATAAAATCTCTCAATTAATGGGAGGAGAAATAACAATTGAAAGCGTTGAATCGATAGCCCCTATTCAATTCTCATTTAAATTCGATCAATTAAATAGCTTGCCCATGTATCTATCGTCTTCTTCCGTGAATCAATTAACTCTTTTATACCTTTATTTAAAATATTGGGCGCAAGAAAAAGATAATTTTCTAATGATAGATGAACCTGAAGTAAATTTACATTCTGAAAATCAGATACGGTTGATGGAGATACTAATCCAATTTGTCACGGAACATGATAACCGAGTTTTGATTACAACCCATAGCCCGATTTTAACCGATATCTTAAATGATTACGTGTGTCTTCATACTTTAAAGGAAAATGGGAAAGATGTAAAAAGTATTATTGAAGAACATCAACTGAAAAATTTAAATCCCGAGATTTCGATTGCTCAGGAAGACTTAGGAGTTTACTTCTTCACGGGGGACAAGATTATCGATTATAGAACGAGTCAATACGGAGCCTATGTTCGCAACTTTCGAGAAGTCATCAACTCCCTACAAAAGTCGGGTGAAGTTTTAACCGATTACATCTATTCATTAGAGAATGAGGAATGAGCAAGGGTAATTTAAAAAAGAAAATCTCTTCCCTCCGACAGCAATTTCATCATGCTCTAGACGAGGAAGGTTTCGTGCAGGAAATCCCGATCACTGAAAGTTCTACTATTGAAATTATAGAGTCTAGCGATGACAGTAAACTCAAAAAAGTTACCCTCGAAGATTTGGCATTCTCTCCAGAAGTTGATAAAATTTGGACGATCGATCTAGAAAGTAAAAAGTATCCGGGTTTATCTACAGGAGATGCCACCCCCGAAAAAGCGATCCTTATCTTGCAGAAAAAAATGGATGGGGATATAATCCTCAATTACCATCTCGTGATCTGCCTTGTCGAGTTAAAAAGTTCCCTTCAATCGGGACAGTTAAGTAAAGATAAAACTTTAAAGCAAATTTACAAAAAATTTCAATGCGCTATGAATAGGATGTATATGCTTTTAACCCTAAACAATCACGCTAATCCTCAAAAAAACTATCAAGACAAAGAGATTCATATTAGATTTAGAGGCCTTATATTTTACAATAATAACGATATCAAAAAAAATGATATTACAGATTTAAATTCTAGAGCTTATCATGATAATGAAGAAGGGAGCCTGTATGAAATTCTAACCGATCCCGATCGCCGTAAAATTTTAAGCCTTAGCACACTAATTCTCGATCGAGACGGCATTGAAATAAAATTTATTCAAAATCCCGATCGAACTCAAGATCAGATGACTATTCCATTAAAAGATTTACTCGATCGCCAACCTTCTAGAAAACTCTAAACCATGTTCGCCCTCGTTTCCCCCGAAAAGATTCAATTACCTGCCGGCGCGGTCGTGCGTTTACCGGCAACGTGGCAGGAGTACGAAACACTCTGCCAACAGCGCGGTGATGGTTCGATTCCCCGGATCAAATATCGGGATGGAGAGGTGTTACTGATGTCTCCCTTGCCCCGTACATGGGAGAAATGCCCATTTAATCGCCGATATTGTTAAAGTCCTACTCGATCGAGACGGACGGGAATACGACGCGTTTACACCGGTAACGATGACTTTACCCGAAGAGAGCGGTATCGAGCCGGATTATTGCTTCTATATCGACAATTGGCCGGCGGTTTCCGGGAAAAAACGCATCGATTGGCAACAAGATCCACCACCCGATCTCGTGATCGAGATCGATGTGACTAGCTATTCCGATGTACGGGATTATCTGCCCTATCGCGTCCCGGAAGTGTGGCTGTTTAAAAATCAAAAATTGCTTCTATACGGATTACAGGAAACGGATTATCAATTACAAAGCCGTAGTCTCTATTTTCCCGATATCGATTTGGAAACCTCGATCGCCTGTTGCGTAGAGATCGCCTATAGTCGTAACACCGCGGCCGCTATCCGCGATCTCCGTCAACGGTTAAGCCTGTAATCGATCCCGACAAGTTCTCTTCGCTCCTACCGGTTTTTTCTAAAAAAATTCCCTATAATAAAACACCAGTGGTATTTATTCAACCGCGACGATAGCCATTTCGCTTTTTCCCAAGACCACGCGCGGGCAACCACTGGTTCCCTGTAGATTGTTGTTGTAATTCAGAGGAAATCTAGCCCGCGCGTTCCCATCCGCGTGAACTACATCTATCTGTATACTGATAATTGTAGCCGATAGCACAACACTTTTGTAAAAAAAAATTAATCTTTTTTGTACGACCTATTTTTTACGGTAATCCTCGACCCGCCCCGGCTTGCCCCAGATAACGGTTTCCTGCTTGTAAACGACCATTCCCGGCTTCGCGCCCCTCGGTTTGTAGACGTGTTTCGGACGGGTGTAGACGACGGGAACCTGTTCGCTACCGGCGGCGCGACTGTAGTAAGCGGCGTGATCGGCGGCGAACTGTAAATCGACCTCTTCGGCGGAACTCCCCGGCGGTAATCTCAACAAAACGTGACTCCCCGCGATTTCCTGACTGTGGAACCAGAGATCGTAATCGGTGGCGCTACGGAAGGTGAGGCGATCGTTCTGTCGGTTGTTGCGACCGATCCAGATCTCGAACCCGGAGGGGGTTATATAGCGAATCGGTTCGGATTCTTTTATTATAGCACGATTTTTAGCATTATTTTCTTCTAAATATTTTTCCTGAATTAATTCTTCCTGAATCTCTTCTAGGGTTTGTAAATCTTCGGGATCGGTGTAGGTGGGCAGGGACGCTAAACTCGATCGCACCTGTTCGAGATAGTCGATTTCCCCCGTCACCTCCGCGAGAAGGGGTTCCACGGCTAACCGCGCCCGTTTGCGTTTCTGGTGCTGTTTGTAGAAAAATTGGGCGTTCTGTACCGGCGTTCTCTCCGGATCGAGGTCGATCGCTACCGGTTTCCCCGTCTCGAAGTCCGGCAGATCGATCGATTTCATTCCCTGTCGGATCTCGTGCAGGTTCGCCATCAATAAATCAGCCCGATACCGGTAGATTTCCGCTTCTTCCGATTCCTGTAGCCGTTTTTCAAAACCCTCCGCTTTAACTTGTAGTTTAGCGAGCAGATTATGGATTTTCTGGCTTAATTTCTGGTGTAGTTGTTGGAACGTCTCCTTTCGCAGTCGATCGCTGTAATACCGATTCAACAATACCTGCGCGTTATCCGCCGGTTCCACCGCGCCCCAACCGAGAACCGTGTAACCCCCGTCCGCCGTCCATCCGGGCGAAAAAGAACCGGTTTCGAGGATCGTTAACCATTCCCGCCAAGTTTGAAATAAATTTTTCCAATCGGTTTCGGTTAGCTGTTCCGTGGTCGTTTCCGCGGGAATTCCGGCTTTTACGAGGATCGATCGGGCCAGTTGCGGACTCACTCCCCGATAGGTGCTAATCAAGGCTTTCTCGACATTTTTCGGGATCAGACTCACCCGTTCGCGCCAACGCTCGATCGATTCCGTTAGCGCGGGACTCGTCCCCGATAAAACGGGAGGCAGTTCGTACATTTGTCCGGTTTGGACGGTGCGAACGCTGGATTGAGCGGAATTCACCTGATGGGCGACGGTAACGATGCCTCGATCGCCGTTGGTTAAAATCACGTTACTATACTTGCCCATCACCTCGACGAAAAGATGCCACGTCGCGGGATCGTCGGGACGTTTGGCGAATTGGAGATCGATCACCCTCTCCCACGGCGCGACGAATTCCAAGCCGATCAGCGCGTAACCGTTGAGTTGATGGCGCAATTGATCGCTAAAGGTAAAAGTATCGGGAATTTTCGGCGGCGCGTCCCCGATGTGGAACCGGGCGGCGCGGGGATGCCAGGATAGATGTAACCAACCCTTGCGATCGAGCGTCCGTAGATAGAGGGCGACGGTATAGCGATCGAGTTGATACACCTGTTCGACGCGCGCGGGAAGCCAACTCGCTTTCAGTTCGGCACAAACCGCCGCTAGGGTGGTAAAGTCTACGGATTGCATGATCGATCGGCGGAAAACGGCGATCTCGATTCTACCGTTTTCCGGAATTCAAAATTTCCCGCGGGGAAAGGAGTCAGCGGGGTTAGGGGTTAAGGATTAGGGGGTAGGAGAAAAAAATCAACGATAAAATCATGAGTCCTCGCGAAAATAGTTTTCCTGAAAAATCTTTCTTTAGATAGAAGAATTTTCCAGATATTTATAAAAATTCTCGAGATTTAATTTGTATAAATAATTGTGAAACTATCGTTATTCGAGGAAGTGATTATTCGACAATAAAGATAGTTATAGATCGAACCAGAGAAAGATTCCCCCCTATATCGCCCGCGGCGGATCGAGCGACCCGAACGCGACATAAAGCGAACGAGATCGCGTTTTTCCCGAGGGTGCCTACCGTCGGAAGATCCCGCCACGCGGTTTTTCCGCGCGCTGAAACCGAGCTTTTTACGGGCGATAAACGAGCATTTTACCGGTTTTAAGCCGATCGATCGCTTTAATAACCGCTCCCCTTTCAATCCGGAGATAAAATGATGAATCCCACCACGGAAATGAAACGCTTCTGTATGTACGACTATTTTCTCGACGGTCACTTTATCAAAACCGAACAGGTCGATCATTGTTACTTACCGGCCACGGGAGAAAGTAGAGAGATCACCCTGAAAGATGGTCGGAAGATCGCCGCGACGGTCGCCGAAACCGAGCAGGTTAGCGAGTCCGAATATCGGGTTCTCCTCGTTTCCGCGTGAGGTCTCTATCTCTTCTGTTCTAGCTATCGGCAGAGTCGATCGAGCGCTTTTTTCGCTAGAGTAGGACTAAAAAACCGAGAAAAAAGCGCATGAGTGAAGAAAGACACCCCGAATCCGATTTTACCCGTACCCTCGAAGACATCCGGCAGAATCTCGATAATCTCACCCCGATGACGCGGGAGGCGATCGAGCGGGTGACGGAAACGATCGGCCGTTGGGTGACACCGATCGCCGAGAGTCCCCTCGTCGAACACGCCACCAAAGTCCCCGGACTGAAATGGGTGATGGCCGGGATCGGTCAGGTCAACGCGGACAAGGTAACGGAAGAGATCGAGACACTGCGCCGATCCCATCCGGGGGAAACGAACCGACAACTGGCCGATCGGGTGATTACCGATACCGCGTGGCAGGGCGGAAAAGTGGGGTTAATCGTCAATTTCATCCCCCCTCTCGCCCTTAGCCTACTCGCGCTCGACGTGGCCGCCGTGAGCGCCCTACAAGCGGAGATGATCTATCGCGTCGCCGCGATCTACGGCTACTCCCTCCACGAGCCGGCGCGACGGGGGGAGGTTTTCGCGATCTGGGGACTGTTCACCGGGGGATCGGGATTGATCAAAACCAGTTTAAGCGGGTTCGAGGCTATTCCCGGAATCGGCATGGTTTTGGGGGCGACCAGTAACGCGACTCTACTGTACGGGTTGGGCCGGATCGCCCGCGAGTTTTACGAGTCGAAGCCCCGATCGCTCCCGTAGGAACCGGTGATTCGGAATCGAACCCCTCGCGCGATCGGGGGAGATCGAGGTCTGTTCGAGTTCGGTTTTGATTCTTTCGAGAGAAATCGGTTCGGGGTCGAGCGGGCGGGAAAATATTCCGATCGTTAGATTTCGATTCTTTCGCGAGAGAGAGGTTCGGGGTCGAGCGGGCGGGGAAGATGCTCCGATGGTCAGATTTTTATTCCCACGAGAGAGAGAGGTTCGGGAGCGATCGAGCGCGCTAGATTATCCCTACATCTAGTCATCGTGACTCTCGAATTATGCTCGGAAAATTCTCGTGGAGCGCTCTATTCAGTTTAATTTTATTATTCAGTTTGTCGATCGGAAACGCCCTCGCATCGGCGGCCGCGACCGATTCCGGCACTCCGAACCTACCGCTCGATCGAGTTCGGGAAGCCGGCGATACAATCATTCGGAAGGAAGATAAAAATCGCGCGAACGAGATCTATTTTAAAGGAAGTAAGGAGGGCGCGCGAATCATCGACCGGGCGCGAGAAAATGCCAGAGCGAAACTAAAAATCCTAGCGGATAAAGCCGAAAAAAAACCGAACGCTTCACTATCGGACTCGGAAAAATCGTTCCTAACCAAGTTCGACACGGCCGACGATCGCTAAAAAAAATCGGGGGGATCGAAACCCACCCCGTACTCTTCGATAGAAAAAAACTCGTTTACCGACGACCGAATAAACTCCAGCCTTTGCCACCACTAGCGGCGGGTTCGGCTTTTTCGGCGACCGGCGCGGGTTCCGCGGGAGTCGTCTCCCCGGCGAGATGATCGAGATCGTAATTCTCTACGAGAAAAAGAGCCGCTTTCTCGATCGTCGCGTGATCCCAGAAGAGGGTGGAAGGTAACTCTTGACCGACCCAATCTTCGAGATCGCCCACCATCGTTACCGCGTCGATCGAGTCCAAACCGTACCGGGTTAACGGTTCGGTGACGTTAATCGTCTTCGCGTCGAGGGATAGTTGATCGGCCAACTGCTTGACCAACCAGTTTTCGACGACTTGGTTAAGCTTGGAGTTGGAGTTCTGAACCTGCATGAATATTATCCTCTGTTGTTTTGGAAGGAGCTAATTGAAAAGGAACGATCGAAAAATGTCGGTTTTCTCGATACAGTTTCAGGAGTTCGAGGGCTACCTTTTCGACGTATTCCTCGGAGATCGTGTACGGCATGGGTCGCAGGGTACGCAGGAGTCGGTGTAGAGCCAACACCAACCACTCGCCCCTCGCGAAAAAGTCTCCCAGGATGGAACGATTATAAAGCCAAGTGTGCAGACAAGCGGCCGCCGCGTGTAACGTGCAATATCTCTTGGCGATCTCGAACAGTTCGGGAGACTGGTCATGACCGTACTCGAATTTCGAGAGACCGATCTGTTCATCGTGAGCGTTTAGCTCTTCGAGAACCAGGTTCCCTAAATTCAGCAGGTGTTCGATCACCCCCGCGTCCACTTCCCCGCTCAGTTTCACACTCTCCAGCCCGTCCAGGGCGATTTCTAACCCCTGGAGGGTGTCGTCACAGCCGCGGCCGAACAGTTCCAACTTCGTCGGTTCAAAGGTGGGAACGGGTTTTTCGAGCGAGAAAATCGCCTCTAGACGGTTTTTCAGTTCCGACATCGTGCCGGAATTCCGTTTCGATCGATATTTCGTCAACTGGCGCATCTGTAAGATCAGAGCGTGGAGATTGACGATCGAACTGCCGTCGAACATACTGATAATCGAGTTATCCCGCAGAAGTTTCTGGAAAATGCCGAAATCGTGTTCCTCCCGCATATAGAAACGGGAACCCAGCACCACGTACACGTCATTCACCATCTTTTCCAGTCGGTCGGGGACGAAATACTTCACCACCGAGGCCCAGACGCTAAACTGTTCCGGGATCAGATGGAATCCCCGCGCCGCGGGAATCGTCTCGCAATCGCAGATCAGGATGTCGAGAAACGCGTCGGTCAGGGTACGACGCGGTTGGGGCAGATCGCTAACGGTTTTGTTATACAGAACGCGCGTGGTGGCGAAACTCAGGGTCGTCCGCAGGGCCGTGTCCGCCGCCCCGTGCGCGAAAGCGGCGCAGAGCATCCGGGTGATCTGGAAACCTTTCAGGGCGAGTTCCAAACCGTCCCCTTCCTCGCGTAAACGGTGGGAATCGGGAACGAAACAATCTTTAAAGCCGATACCGCTCATATCCGACGCGCGAACGCCGTGGGTGAGAATTTTCGGCAGATTGTAGTAGTTAGCCGGATCGATTTCCCGTTTATCGACCATGAACAGGGTCAGGCATTTCGGCCCGCCGTTCGGGTCGGTCTTTGCCAAAATATAGGAAACGTTGGAAATCGTCGCCCGGTTGATCGGCCATTTCTCCCCGTTGAGGAGATAACCGCCTTCCACTTTCGTCGCCGTCAGATCTCCATTGACCAGATCGCTACCGTGTTCCTTTTCCGAATAACCCAGACACATCGCGCCGTAATCGTCCATGATCAGGCGGGCGAGTTTCTGTTTCTGTTCGGGGGTTCCGGCCATCCAGGTGAGGAACGACCAGAAGAGGGTGGTGAAGGCGATGCCGATCGTCTGATCCCGGCGGGCCAGTACCCGCACGAAAGCGACGAACTCCTCGAAAGAGGTAAATTCACCGCCGCAAGCGGTGGGGATGTAGTAATGTTGGAGTTTCCAGTCGTAGAGCCAACGGATCTCGTCGTGGGGAAATTCTTCGCTCTCGTCGATCTCGATCACCCGTTTGTAGGATAGGGGATTTTCCGGGACGAGAGGATCGCCTAAATCTTTTTCGAGCGCTTCAGCAACCCAATATTGCTTGAGCTTGTGCATAACTCCTCTAGGGATAGGTAAATCGTTTTTTCGCCACGCCTTCCGCTATCCGGGACCGATCGCCGAAGGCTCGACGCTCACCAAAATTGATAGCTTATTGTAGCCGCTTTACTTTAGGTCGGCAAGAATTTCCGCGAGATCGGCCCCGATCGTTGCTTTCCCCGTTCTTACGGCGAGTGGGTGGGGGGTTCTTTCGTGCCGCTATCCGAACGGGACGGGGAAACGCCGGCGACCGGGAAAGCGAGACGTTGGGGATCGATCAGTTTCGGGAAGTTCCCGATGATCGATCGACAGGAGTGCAGAAAAGTTTCGATCCATTGCCTAGCCAGTCGCGTCTGTTCATCCGTGAGTCGGGCCGGAGAACTTCCCGTCCAGCTAAACTGTGCCGAACGGTTCAGGGCCAGATCCTGTAACGCTTCTCCCGCGGGACGGCTCGATTCCCAGTAGCGGAAAGTCATCGTCGCGCCCAGATAGCGGGCGCTAATCTGACCGAGGTGATTGAAAGTATCGAGAAGTTTCTCGACGGAAGGGTTCGGAAAAGTTTCGGGTTCCGCGGACGCGGTTCGGCTTACCTCCGGGACGGGAGCGGCCGGTGCCGCCGGGTTCGGGATCGCTCGGGCATTACCCGTTGTTTTCGATCGGGATTCGGTTTCTCCCGACGCGGACGCGTTTTGTAAACCCATTTTTCGCGGGTCGAAATGGGGATCGAAACGGGTGGCCCGATCGTAACAAGCTTCGGTTAAATCCGCTCCCGTTAACTGTATCCCGTTGAGGTAAGCGCCGCTTACATTCGCCCGGGCTAAATTACTTTTGGTTAAATAAGCTCCCGTTAAATAGGCTCCCGATAGATTGGCGGAACGTAAATTCGTTTTAATTAAATAGGCTTTGATCAGGGAAGCTCCTTGAAGGTTCGCCCCTTCCAAATTCGCCGAGGTGAGATCGGCTTCATTGAGAAAAGCGCCCGCTAGGTTCGCCCCGCTTAAATTCACTTCCCGTAAGTTCGCTTTGCTGAGATCTGCACCGCTCAGATCGGCGTTACCGAGATTCACCCCCCGCAGATCGGCCCCTCTTAATTGAACGCTCGAAAACTGTCTTTCCCCGCTTTGATATCTTTGTTGGAGATCGACAGCCACACTGCTAGAAACCATAAAATAAACCTCTCGCGGAATTGCAAATTTCTCGTGTAGATAAAGAGCTAAGAGCCACGGGCCGGGAGCCGGGAGAGAGAATCAAGCATACGTTAGAAAAAAAGCTATAAAAAATTGAAATATTTTCATAAATCGTAACTTTTACGGGTTGAGAAGGTCGAAAAATGAAGTCCACGAGAACTCTAATCTCTATAATCCCGCTTTTCGGGCCGCCGGACGATCGATCGCCCGATACGCTATCTATCTTTTCGGGTAACGTCAAACCGCCCGAAAAAAACGGAAATCCCTAAAAATCAGGATTTCGAGAGGGTTTGCCCGTTCGATCGACACGAGAAAAAAGTTATTCCCGTGGGGAGTCGAAAAGAAAGGCGAGGGATCGGCCAAGCTCCTCGCGGTATCGACGCGAACTTTCGAGAGCTTGGAGCGAGGGAATTTTGCGATAGATGGGCGATTTTTTCCAAAATAGCGAACCCGATCGGGCCGCTCGATCTCACTCTATGCGACCGACCCCGATCCGTCGGTGATCCGGATCACCGATCGACCCCGACTAATTCTTGTCCCGATCGATCGGTGACGACGATATCCCACCGACCGTTTTTCGCCACCTCGAAGGCGATCGTCGAACCGTCGGCGCTCAGGGTGGGATTGCGGACTTCCGCCTGTAAATCGTCCGCGATCGCCCGTTTCTGTTGCGTTTCCCGGTCGTAGAGATAGATTCCCGTTTTTCCCTGACGGCTCGCCGCGAAAACGATATACCGGCCATCCTCGCTAATCGACGGCCGCGAGGCGATGGTATCGAGGGAATTGAGGCCGGGTAGGGGCAGTAAGCGTCGATCGATCGGGTCGAAAAGATAGATATCCGGCGAACCGTCGCGATCGGAGACGAAAACCAGATAGCGATCGGCGATCCGCGGGGTTATGTCGGAATAGGGACTATTTAAACTTCTGCCCCCCCGATCGAACGGGAAGGACAACAAGCGCGGGTAGCCAACACAGCCACCCGACAGACCGCAAACGAGAAGGGTTCCGAGGAGAAAAAAACGTTTCACGGGTTGGGGGGACTTTCTATCGGGGTTCCATCGGCGATATCTAACTCGATACTCGCGCCTCGATCGAGGATCTCGATATTCCATTGTCCGTCACGGGCGGACTCGAAGACAATATAGCGACCGTCGGGACTGATACTCGGATTCCGTAAGGTTCCGCGATAATTATTGGTGATGAGTTCCGAACGACGGGCGAGCCGATCGTAAAGGGCGATCACCGGCCGACCGTCGATCGCGACCCGATAAACTAAATAGCGTCCGGTACGGCTTAAACCGGGGCTATCGGTCATCTCCCCCCCCGCGTACAGTCCGGGTAAGTCCACGTAATGCCGTTCCCGGAGATCGTAGAGAAGGATCTGATTCGGGCCGCGACGGTTAGAAACGAACGCGATCAAGCGCCCGTCACCGCTGAGGGAGGGTTGTTCGTCGCTGTAACGGCTATTGAGCGTTCCCGACAATCGATCGGGATTATTGAAAGTACAGCCCGTCAGGATTAACAGGAGCGCGGGCAGGAATCGCGCGACGGGCGATCGATTAATAATCGAACCTAGACGGGTTATCATTGTTCGGCTCGCGTTCGGGTCGATCGCGATCTTCGTACCCCTCGGATTCTCGCTCGTCGATCGGCTGATAATCCACGTATTCCCCTTTAAACGGCGGATCGTCCTCTAGCATCGGCCGGGGGCGGCGTTTCGGGGCCGGACGGTTCGCGCTCTCGTCACTCGGGGGACGACGACGGGGACGGGGGGTAGAAGGTTCGCTCCAATCGTCGTAACCGGCTCGATCGCTCGCGCCCGAAGCGGGACGGGGACGGCGTTGGGCCGGTTTGCGGGGGGTAGAATCGCGCTCGCGACCCCGGCGGGAAGTCCGCGGTTCCTCGTCCGAGTAAGCGGAAGAGCGATTGGAACGGGGATCTTCGTAACCGCGTAGACGGGGGTTATCCTCGTAACGCTCCTCCCGATCGTACTCGTAGGGTTCGAGTTGTTCCAATTCCGCGCGGTATTCCCGACTGACGGGACGATCATCGACAAAATTCGTATTCCGGCGCGCCTGTTCGGTGGTCATTCCCCGTAAGCGCACCGTCTCGAAGGCGAAAAAGACCGCCGCCCCGGTCAGGAGAAATTGACCGAACTGGAGGATGGGATCGAGTCGCCAGCCTTGAAACAGAAGGATTAAGCCGCAGAGTAAACCGACCGCGGCGAAGAAAATATCGTGATCTCGCGACAGTTCCGGGCGTACCGTTCGCATGAAGTACAGGCCCGCCCCGGCGACGGCGAGAAAAATTCCCAGGATGCTGGCCGAGTTCAGCCCGAAGTTGACCATCTTTATCTCCGTTCTCGGTACTTGGACGCGGTAGGGGATCGTTGTCGGATTTTCCCTATTCTACTGTAACCCGTTTCCCGGTTCCTGTCGGTGTCGGGCGATCGACCGAAAAACCCACCCTAGCCTAGAAACTAGCTTTCTAGCGGGTGGGTTCGGGTGAACTAAATCCGTCTGATCTTGTCTTTCTGGCTGATAAAAATCAAACCGACGGTGATGGGGATAACGACGATTACCGCGCCCAGCACCAGACTCCACAGGAAATTCGCGAGAGAAGGGGTCATGATCTTCGAGTCCTCTTTTAAGGTTTTATAATGACTTGGCTCCCTATTTTATCAGGGGAGAGAAACCGGTGAACAGGAATTCGCCGTCCACCGGTTAACCCTAGAACAAGTCCATATCCGTCACCGCGCCGAGGCTACTAGAAGAAACTAACTTGGCGTATTTCCCGAGAATCCCTTTCGTGTAACGGGGTTTGCTCGGTTGCCATTCCGCTCGACGGCGGGATAATTCCTCTTCGGGGACGTTTAGCTGTAGTAAACGTTGATGCGCGTCGATCGTGATACTATCTCCCTCCCGGACGAGAGCGATCGTACCGCCGACCGCCGCCTCCGGAGCGACGTGACCGACCACCATCCCGAAGGTTCCCCCGGAGAAACGCCCGTCGGTAATTAACCCCACGGAATCGCCCAAACCCGCGCCGATAATCGCCGAGGTGGGGGCTAACATTTCCCGCATTCCGGGGCCGCCTTTCGGGCCCTCGTAACGGATCACGATCACGTCTCCCGCCCGGATCTGTCCGGCTAAAATCGCGTCGAGACAGGTTTCCTCGGACTCGAACACCCGCGCGGGGCCGGTGATAATCGGGTTTTTCACGCCGCTAATTTTCGCGACGGCTCCCTCGGTGGCGAGATTGCCTTTTAAAATGGCGAGGTGTCCCTGTTTATAGACGGGATTGCTGAACGGGCGGATCACGTCCTGACCGGCGGGAGGTTCATCCGGCACGTCGGCGAGAACTTCGGCGATCGTCTGGCCGGTGATCGTCAGCGCGTCGCCGTGAAGTAAGCCGTTGACGAGGAGAATTTTCATCACCTGCGGGATGCCGCCGGCTTTGTGAAGATCGACGATGACGTAGCGGCCGGAGGGCTTGAGGTCGCAGATGACCGGAACCCGCTGGCGGATGGTTTCAAAGTCATCGATCGAAAGTTCCACGCCGATCGTTCGCGCGATCGCCAACAGGTGTAAAACGGCGTTGGTCGAGCCACCGACCGCCATAATCACGGAAATCGCGTTCTCGAACGCTTTTCGGGTGAGTAATTGACTCGGGAGAATCTGCTTTTTAATCGCCTCCACGAGAACCCGCGCCGATTTTTCCGCGCTTTCGGCTTTTTCCGCGTCCTCGGCGGCCATCGTGGAGGATTTCGGTAAACTCATCCCCATCGCCTCGAACGCGGAGGACATGGTATTCGCGGTGAACATCCCCCCGCAAGAACCCGCACCCGGACAGGCGTGGCGCTCGATGCCCGTTAATTCCTTCTCGTCGATCTTGCCCGCGCTGTACTGACCGACCGCCTCGAAGGAACTAACGACGGTGAGATCCCGGCCCTCGTATTTACCGGGTTTAATCGTTCCCCCGTAGACGAAAATCGCGGGAATATTCATCCGGGCGAACGCGATCATCGCGCCGGGCATATTTTTATCGCAACCGCCGATCGCGAGAACCCCGTCCATACTCTGACCGTTACAGGCCGTCTCGATCGAATCCGCGATCACTTCCCGCGACACGAGGGAGTATTTCATCCCCTCGGTTCCCATCGAGATCCCGTCGCTGATGGTGATCGTGCCGAACATCTGGGGCATTCCCCCGGCCTGTTTCACCCCGACTTCCGCCCGCAGGGCGAGATCGTTAATTCCCATGTTACAAGGGGTGATCGTGCTGTACCCGTTGGCGATCCCGACGATGGGTTTGGTGAAGTCATCATCCCCGAAGCCGACCGCTCGCAACATGGCGCGGTTCGGACTACGTTGCGTTCCCTGGGTGACGACCCGACTTCTATAGTTGTCTGCCATATCCTTTCTACTTTCTCCAATGGCGGCTGTCCGGCCCGATCGAGTCGATCGAACCGCTATTCTCTATTGTCGGGGTTCCGGGCGATCGGGGCGGGTTTACTTAAAAAGCTTTAAGAAAGCGATCGCTCCGGCGCGACCTCTACTAGAACTCTCGCGGACAATGATTTCGCCCACGGGAAAAATCCAAGTATAAATACTTAACGATTTCGTCGGGAGTTTAGTTTGAACCATCTCCTTCAAAATGGGGATAGTTTTTTTAGTCGATCGACAATTCGACATCTTTTGTTAAATGTTAAGAACGGGAAGGGAGTTTGTAGGGTGGATTAGGCGCTGGGATAATTTTCGAGACCAACCGATAAAGTTTCATTCCGCGCCGTAATCCACCACTGTGAGGTATTATACTACTTGGATCGGGGTTTTATAGAAATAATGTAGCTGTAGCGCGATCATACGAGATACGGGAAGGAGTTATCAGTTTCTGAATATCGATTATAATGATTGATAGAGCTTTTTTGTTATGAGGAAAAATACAAATGTCAGTAATCATTGAACACAACCTAGGGGAAATTTTAGCCGAAATCAATCGCAAACTAGAGAATTTACAAAAAGATGTTACAGACATCAAAATTGAGTTAAAGGAGGCTAAGGGGGAAAGACAAGTATTAAAGGTGGAGATTAATTCCCTACGAGGAGAGATCAATGGGGTTAAGGAAGATGTTAAGATGATTAAGGGTTCACAACAGGCTCAGGTTTGGACATTGATCGGTATTTTAATTACGGCGGCAGGAGGGTTTTTGGTGGCGGTAGGTCGATTTGTTATTTCGGGTAATCCTTAATCGTATTCTTCATTGAATCACACAAATCATCAATAAAATCATGAACGAACAACGCATTCAAGCTTATATTAATTTAATCGAACAGTTGCTCGCTTGTGCCGATGGTGAGGAACTCAATAATATTCTGCAAGCGAATCAGGAGTTGATTAATCCCGAATTTTTACAGGAGATGGAAAACTATGCAACATGGTTAGAACAGCAAGGAAATAATAATGATGCGGCTAGGTTACGGAATATAGCGCAACAGTTGGGGCAATATCTCAACCATCAAGCGGTAAATCTTGAGCAATATCAGGGGTTTTTATCAGAAATATTACGAGCAGAAATAGAAAGCGATAGCGATCCTACCGTGGTTTATCCTATCCTACAACGCCGTCAACATCTGTTAGATGATACTTTTGCCCAACTGTTGCAACAATGGGCTAGAAATGTGTTTTCTGGATGGAATGCTGAAGAAGTGGCAGTTATTGCCAGGGTGATTCAAAATTTGTGTAATCAGATTGCACAATTTACCTTGGGAAGTCGGGCTAATAATCTGGAAATTGCTATTACAGGCTATCATACTCTGCTAGAAGTGTACACCCGTGAAGCTTTTCCTTATGAATGGGCAACGACACAAAATAATCTGGGAAATGCTTATAATGAGCGCATAAGAGGAAAAAGAACAGATAATTTAGAATTAGCGATTGCTGCTTTTCAACTATCTTTAGGCGTTTTTACTCGTGATGCCTTTCCTGAACAATGGGCAACGACACAAAATAATCTGGGGAATGCTTATTTATATCGCATCGAAGGGGAGGGAGCAGAAAATTTAGAGTTAGCAATGGCTGCTTTTCAACAGTCTCTTGACGTTTATAATTGTCAAATCTTTCCTGAACAATGGGCGAGATCACAAAATGGTTTGGGAATAGCATATCTATATCGCATAAAAGGGGAAATATCTGACAATTTAGAATTAGCTATCGTCGCGTTTCAGCAGTCTTTATCGGTTTTTACTCGTGAAGTTTTTCCTGAACAATGGGCAATGTCGCAAAATAATTTAGGGACTGTCTATAATGCACGCATAAAAGGAAATAAGGCAGATAATCTTGAATTAGCTCTTACTGCTTATCAACAGTCTTTAGCAGTTTATAGCCGTGAGACTTTTCCTGAAAAATGGGCAAGCACACAGAATAATATGGGTGAAGCTTATAGAAATCGTATTAGAGGGGAAAAAGCGGACAATATCGAGTTAGCAATTGCTGCTTTTCAACAATCTTTAGAGGTTTATAGCCGTGAGACTTTTCCTGAAAAATGGGCAAGATTACAAAATAATTTGGGAAGAGCCTATAGATATCGTCTAAACGGGAAAATATCTGATAATTTAGAATTAGCTGTTTCTGCTTGTCAAAAAGCTCTAGAAATATACATTTATGAGGCTTTTCCTTCCGATTGGGCAACCGCACAAAATAATCTGGGCGAAGCTTATAGAAATCGTATCAAAGGAGAAAAAGCAGATAATCTAGAATTAGCCATTACTGCTTTTCAACAGTCTTTAAAAGTTTATAACCGTGAGACTTTTCCTGAAGATTGGCAAGCCACACAAAATAATTTAGGAAATGCTTATCTATATCGTATAAGAGGGGAAAGAGCAGACAATCTAGAATTAGCTATTGCTGCTTTTCAACAGTCTTTAGAAGTTTTTCCCCGTGAGGCATTTCCTGAAAAATGGGCAACCACGCAAAATAATCTGGGGATTGCTTATCTATATCGCATTAAAGGGGAGAAAGCAGAAAACTTAGAATTAGCTATTGCTGCTTTTCAACAATCATTAGAAGTTTTTACCCATGAGACTTTTCCTGAAAAGTGGGCAACTACACAAAATAATCTGGGTGAAGTTTACCGAAACCATATCAAAGGAGAGAAAGCAGAAAACCGAGAGTTAGCTATCATTGCTTATCAACAGTCTTTAAAAGTAGTTACTCGTGAGACCTTTCCTGAACAATGGGCAATGACACAAAATAATCTGGGCGCTGCTTATAGTGATCGCATTCTTGGGGAAAGGGCAGATAATCTAGAGTTAGCGATCGTAGCTTTAAACCTGTCATTAGAAGTATATACCCCGACGGCTTTTCCTATAGAGTGTTTAACAACAGGACGAAACTTAGGGAATGCCGCTAACCTGATCGAAGACCGGGAAACGGCCATCAAAGGCTACAACTTAGCGATCGAAGCGGTAGAAAATACCCGACTCGAAGCCTTAAACCCCCAACGACAACAAGAAATCCTCTCCGAGGCAATGGATGTTTATCATGGCATCGTTCAATCCTATCTCAAGCTCGATCGAAAAGATCGCGCTTTAGAATACGTTGAACGTAGCAAAACCCGCTATCTAGTCCAGTTGCTTACCGATCGAGACATCTATCCTAAAGGTAATATACCCCCAACGATTATTACCGAATTAGATCGCCTCCGTCGTGCCATTATCGGGGAAGAACAACGGTTAGCCATCCAAGAACAAACCCGCACTTTAACCCTAGATCAACAACAACAACCCATCTTAAATGACTATACTTACCTCAATCAATTAAAACAAGAGTTAAATCAATTCATTGACCGTGAAATAACTCCCGTAGATCCCACTTTTAGCTTAACTCAAAAGGTTCAATCCATCACCTTACGCGAGATTCAATCCTTGATCGATCGACAAACCGCCATTTTAGAATGGTATATTGCGGGGGATAGCATAATCGCGTTTATAGTAACTTCCCAAGGATTGAAGGTTTGGCAATCTTCAGCGGACGATCGAGAAAACTTGATTACTTTTATTAAAGAGTATCGTGATACTTACGAAAAGAATAAAACAAAGTGGATAAATGATCTTAACAATCGTTTAAATGAACTATCAGAAATTCTCCACATCGATGAGCTTTTAGAACTGATCCCTGATTCCTGCGATCGCCTAATCCTAATCCCCCATTGGTTCTTACATATTATTCCCCTTCATTGTTTACCCCTACAAAATGGACAATTTCTCTATCAACGCTTTTCTAAAGGTGTAGGCTACGTTCCCAGTTGCCAACTTTTAAAACTGGTACAATCATCACGGCGAGAAAAGTTCGAGCGTCTTTTCGCCATTAAAAACCCCACCAGACAAGACCTGAAACCCCTCTTAGGAGCCAATCTAGAAATAGAGAGAATTAGTCAAAAATTTGCTCGTGAAAACACCATTATTATCGGTGAATCAGAAGCCTCGAAACAAACCCTAGAAAACCGTCGTCAAGAATTACAAGCGTCCCATTGTATTCACTTTTCCTGTCATGGAAAATTTGATGATAAATCCCCTAGAGACTCGGCTTTACTGTTAGCAGATCCGGAAGGGAACTTAGGAAAATCAGCTAACCTAACCCTAGCGGAAGTCTTTGAAAAACTTGACTTAAGAGAATGCCGTTTAGTCACCTTTTCCGCTTGTGAAAGTGGTATAATCGAAAGTAAAACAGATAATATTAGTGATGAATATGTGGGTTTACCGAGTGGTTTTCTATTCGCGGGGAGTTCGAGTGTAGTTAGCACCCTTTGGACAGTAGATCCCCTAGCTACAACCTTATTTATGGCTAAATTTTATCACGATCTTAATCGGATTTCTATCCGAGATCAAGGCAGTATTGCCATTGTTTTAAATAACACACAAACTTGGTTAAGAACCTTGAACAGCAAAAAATTAGCCAGAATTAAAGATAATCAAAAATTCCAGCAAATCCTCGATCGAGTCTTCGAGAGTAAACGCGATCGCAATAAATTTAAAGACCTACTAGAAGCGGCAGTTAAACGCGAACCCTATCCCTTTGCCAATCCCTATTATTGGACAGCATTTATCGCGACAGGGGTTTAGTCGTCTGTGGATTGGTCGGTGGATTGACAGAACTTATCCATCCCTTCCTCTTGAATATAAAGTGCGAGCGGAGCCGATAAAATCCCCGCGACCCCTGGTGGACACATAAAAGACGTTGCGATAAACTCTGTTAATGGCGGAATCAGAGCCGGTAAATACTTTTCTCTCAATCTTTCATATTTCGGTTGGCAGATATAAGCGCGACATTTTTGTAGGGTAACAGCGAACCAACGTAAATCAGCGTTATCTTCCACTCCTTCAATACCGTTACGAGTCGCGATAGATTCAGCCGCATCCGCCAAATTTCCATCCCATTCTTCGATCACATCAAGCGCCACTAAAGCGTCAGGATTATCCGCTAACTCGGCGCGGTATCGATCGATTTGTTCCCGTGTCAACCGTGTTGCCTCTAACATAATACCCTACTCAACATTAAAACCGAACTTTTTTCCGATTATATCATTGAATTACCTCTAAATCTGGCAAAATACCCCCGATCGACCTCCCGCATCCAATCAACCCTCAAAAAATCCCCCGAGATACCCTGAGACGGAGAGGATAAAACCCACATCTCGAATAGCCCGTTTTAGGGAGAACGCTCGCTCGAACGAACGATTCTCTTGAGTGTAAATATTTATTCACGCGCTTTCGATCCCGCTTCTTTTTGTGTTAATAGACGAAGGGCGGAATGTGGGTTAAAAAGCTTTAATCCTCGATCGCCCCCCAGGTCTACACTAGAAAAGTAAATCCCCGATTCTATACACCCGTGTTTACCGTCACCCGACAACAAAAGCAATTTCTCACCTATCTGCTCACCGATGAAGACGCTAATTCCTCGGTGGAAGTGGTTCCCGAAAGAGGGGGCATTCTCACCCGCTGGCAGATCCGCGGGCAAAATATTCTCTACCTCGACGCGGAACGATTCGCCGATCCGAGTTTAAGTGTCCGCGGGGGCATCCCGATTCTTTTCCCCATCTGCGGGAATTTGCCCGATAACGCCTTTGTCCACGCGGGTAAGACCTATCCCCTCAAACAACACGGTTTCGCCCGCGATCTGCCCTGGAAAGTGGTCGGGCAGGATACGGACGGGAGCGCGAGCCTATCGATCGAATTAACAAGCGACGACAGCACCCGTCAAGGGTATCCCTTCGATTTCCAGTTGGTCTTTACCTACCAACTTCAGGGAAACACGCTGAAAATCCACCAGCGTTTCGTCAATCTCTCCGACAAGAGGATGCCTTTCTCGATCGGTTTCCATCCCTATTTTCAGGTAGCGGACAAAACCGCGCTCGATTTCGATATTCCCGCTACCGCTTACATCGACCAACGGACGAAGGAAATTCATCCCTACACCGGCGGTTTTGACTTCTCGATCGATGAGATCGACCACGCGTACACGGAAATCAGCCGTCATACCGCTGGTTTTAGCGATCGCTCCGCCGGACGGCAGATCAACCTCGGTTACGACGATCTGTTTACCACGCTGGTTTTTTGGACGGTAAAAGGCAAAGATTACGTCTGTCTAGAACCCTGGAGCGGCCCCCGCAACGCGCTCAACACCGGCGAACAGGTCAAGTATCTAGAACCGCGCGGCACTCGGGAGGCGATTTTCGAGATCCGCGTCAGCGAGTTGTAAGTTTTTTCTTGACCGTCCCGAAAAAAGGTGTTATGATTAGAAATCGTGTGATGGATGCGATACGGGTCGCTAGCTCAGCGGTAGAGCACTCGGCTTTTAACCGATTGGTCTTGGGTTCGAATCCCAGGCGACCCATTTTTCGGGAAATCTAAAATCTCGCGTTCGGGAAGTCCGCCCGGCGGTACTTTCGGGATGCGAGGAACGAGAGAGGTCGCCGTTCGTCTCCAGTGGAGAGAGAAACCGCGACCTTTAAAAATTCAGTATTTTATATAGCCCGAAAAAATATCGAGCGTTTTCGGTCGAAATCGCTAAGTTCGTTTTTTTGCTATCGACGACGGCGATCGTTGACGGGGATGGGAATCAATTCCGGTTCGGGTTCGGATTCGGGGCCGAAAACGTTATCGATTAATTTACGCGCCCATTCTCGCAACTTTTCCAGCACTTTTTCTAAATAATCCATCGATCGAATGGCTCCTCTGAGATACTAGCGATGGTTTTCTGCCTGTCAACGCCCGAAACAACCGAGGAAGATTTAGTCCGTGAGTTTTCGCGGGAATGGTTTCTAGAGTTCGGTTGTGAATTTGACAAACAAAGGACTGTATATCTTTAGTTCTATATAAAGCTTAACATAGGTTTTCGATCCGGGTAGAGCTTCTCGCGGGTTCTTTTTTTAAAACATTGTTAACAATTGTCGTCGGATTCGATCGAGGGCGGTAAACGCGCTGAGTTGTCGGATTATCGAGCGATCCCGCCGCTCGCCGAAACGATTTTCCCACACTTCCACCCCTCCCGCGGGATCGGCTAGACCGATATACACGAGGCCCACCGGTTTCGTCTCGCTTCCGCCACCGGGGCCGGCGATCCCGGTGATACTCACCCCCCAATCGGTTCCGAGACGCTGTTTCACGCCGATCGCCATCTGTCGGGCCACGGTTTCACTGACCGCACCGAAAGTTTGCAAATCCGCCTCGCTCACGTCTAATAAAGCGATTTTCACCCGATTATCGTAGGATATCACCCCACCGAAAAAATACTCGGAACTTCCCGCGATTTCCGTGATTATCTCGCCCAATCCGCCCCCGGTGCAGGATTCCGCCACGCTTACCGTCTGTCCCCGCTCGCGGAGGAGTTGACCGACGATCGACGCGAGGGTGTCGTCGTCGGCTCCGAAGTAATCCAGTCCGGCGATCGATTGAATTTCGGCGGCCACGGGGTCTATTAGGGCGAGGGCTTCCGTTTCCGAGGCCGCGCGCGCCGATACCCGCAGACGCACCTCTCCCATTCCCGCGTAGGGGGCGACGGTGGGGTTCGAGAGTTCTAATAAATGGGATACTTTTTCCGCGAGGGCCGATTCACCGATGCCGCGGAATTTGAGCGATCGACTATAGATGCGTTCCTTTCCCCAGCCCTGACTTTCTAGGTAGGGGACGGCAGTTTCTTCCCACATCCGTTTCATTTCCGAGGGAACACCGGGGAAGGTGAGTAGGGTGAGATTCGATCGGGGTTTCCAGATCAATCCGGGCGCGGTTCCGGAGGGATTGGGGAGAAATTCGGCTCCCACGGGGATTAAAGCCTGTTTTCGATTGCTGGGAGTCATTACCCGGCCGACACCGGCGAATTTAGCCTCGATCTCGGCCAGAATTTCCGGATCTTCGCGGAGGGGAGTTTGGAAGAAATCGGCGATCGCTTCCGTGGTGAGATCGTCGGGAGTCGGTCCCAGTCCCCCGGTGAAGATGAGGATCGAGGCCCGATCGATGGCGACGGCGATCGCTTTTTGCAGTCGATCGATATTATCGCCGACCACCGTTTGATAGTAATGGGGAATTCCCAACCGCGCCAATTCTAACGCTAGAAATCGCGCGTTCGTGTTGAGGATATCCCCTAAGAGTAATTCCGTTCCCACGCAGATAATTTCGGCGGACATATTTTCGAGGAGTCAGTATTTAGGAGTCAGTATTCAGGAGGGAGATGGGGGATGGGAAATCAAGATAGAGAGGAGACAGTTTCGGGAAAAAATGGCGAGTTTCGAGAAATTTACTTTTCTACTCCCTACTCCCTTCCCTCCTATCTCCTGTCTCCTGACTCCCCACTCCCCACTCCCCACACTCCACGCGCTCTATTCCTCGTCTAAACGACGACTGCGCCAGACTTGCCAGCCGATATAAACGAGGAGGAGGGTCGCGCCGAACGCGAAACCCCAACCGCTGGGGACGTTGGAAAAGCCGAGGGCTAAACTGCCCACCCAGAGAGTGAGAGCGTAGATAAAGAGAACCGTGAGACGGTGGGAAATTCCGGCTTTGAGTAAACGGTGGTGTAAATGGCGTTTATCGGCGACAAAGGGCGATTTACCCCGTTTCAGGCGGGAGATAATTACCGTGGACATATCTAACAGGGGGACGGCGAGGATCAGATAGGGGAGTAAAACCGCCGTGACCGCGACCGTCGTGACCGCGGTGGTTTTGACCAGTCCGATCACCGCGACCCCGGCGAGGGTGAAGCCCATAAAATACGCGCCGCCGTCCCCCATGAAAATCTGCGCGGGATTGAAATTGTAACGTAGGAATCCTAACGCGCCCCCGGCGAGCGCGGCGGCGATTATCGCGGCGGCCGGCTGTCCCATCACGAGAGTGACGATGAGAATGACGACCGCGGAGATTCCCGAAACTCCGGCCGCTAGACCGTCCAGCCCGTCGATCCAGTTAATCGCGTTCGCCATGCCTACCAACCAGATTAGAGTGATCGGTAAGCTGACCCAACTGATATGGATCAAATCCCCGAAAGGAACGGAGAGGAAATCGATCCGAACCCCGGATTGCCAGGCGAGGAAAGCGATGCCGAATTGTAGGATTAAACGATTGATCGCGGAGAGATTAAAGAGATCGTCCGCGAGACCGATCAGGAAGAAGCCGAGGCCGCCGAGCGTCACGCCCCACACTTCCCACTCTCGATCGCCATGTAAACCTTTGAACCCCCCGAACCACCAGACGATCAACAGGGCGGTTAACGTGCCGATGAAAATCGAAACCCCTCCCAATCGCACCATCGGTTTTTCATGGACTTTCCGCTCGTTGGGTCGATCGACATAGCCACTTTTGAGGCCGACCGTTTTGACGAGGGGGGTACTCCACAGAACGACGGTGTGGGCGATCAGAAAGGCGATCAGGTAGTATAAATCTCCAGACATTAGGCAACGGGGTCGAGGGTGTTCATAATTCGTAATCCCTCACCCATCATACTGATGAATTACGAATTATGAACCGCGACAATTATCGATTTTTAGGCCAGGGCCGGGACGGGAATTTTTAGATGGGGATAGAGAGGGAAGCTCTCACAGAGTTTAGCGACCCGTTGACGGCAATTTTGTTTCACCGCGTCATCGTTCGGGGTGAGAAGGAGATCGGCGATAATATTGCCGATTTCGACGAATTCCGCCTCTCCTAACCCTCGGGTGGTCATGGCGGGAGATCCCAAGCGTAGACCGCTGGTGACGAAGGGGGATTCCGGATCGAAGGGAACGGTGTTTTTGTTGGCGGTAATATTGACGGTACTGACGAGTCGATCGGCCTCTTTGCCGGTCATGCCGATCGAGCGGAGATCCAGTAACATCAGATGGTTATCGGTTCCCCCGGTGACGATCTTGATGCCGCGTTCGGCTAACTGTCCGGCGAGGGCGCGGGCGTTGGCGATTACCTGTCCGGAGTAGGTTTTAAATTCCGGCTTTAACGCTTCCCCGAAGGCGACGGCTTTGGCGGCGATGACGTGTTCGAGGGGGCCGCCCTGGGTGCCGGGGAAAACGGATTTATCGAATTTTTTCCCGAGTTCCTCGTCGTTGGTCATGATTAAACCACCTCTGGGGCCGCGGAGGGTTTTGTGGGTGGTGGTGGTGACGACGTGGCAATGGGGCAGGGGGTTGGGATGGTGTCCGGTGGCGACTAACCCGGCGATGTGGGCGATGTCGGCCATGAGGTACGCGCCAACCTCGTCGGCGATCGCGCGGAATTTCGCGAAATCGATCGTTCTAGAGTAGGCGGAGTAACCGCAGATAATTAGTTTCGGTCTTTCTTTAAGGGCGATGTCGCGGATGAGATCGTAGTCTAGGCGCTCGGTTTCGGGACTAACGCCGTATTGCGCGACGCGGAACCATTTTCCGGAGACGTTAACGGGGGAACCGTGGGTGAGGTGGCCGCCGTGGGAGAGATCCATCCCGAGGATCGTGTCGCCGGGTTGCAGGAGGGTGAGGAAAACGGCGAAATTGGCCTGCGCGCCGGAGTGGGGTTGCACGTTGGCACAGGCCGCGCCGAAGAGTTGTTTGACTCGATCGATGGCTAACTGTTCGGCCTCGTCAATATATTCACAACCGCCGTAATAGCGTTTTTTCGGCAATCCTTCGGCGTACTTGTTGGTTAGTACCGATCCTTGCGCGGCCATGACGGCGGCGGAGGTAAAGTTTTCACTCGCGATTAATTCTAGGTGATCGCGTTGCCGTTGTAGTTCTTTTTCGATAATCCCGGCGATCGCCGGATCGGTCAAGGCTAAAAGGTCTAGATTAGTATCAGTCACGTTTCCTCGATCCTAATTCAGTAACAATTCACGTTCGATTACTCTGTTATCTTATCTATTCTCGCACGGGATGAAGGCGAGCGGATGACCGTTGGAGTCGATCGAGAATTGCTGGCGCTACAATCGAGAACGGAGATCCGGGGGTATTGACGATGACGATCGCCAAGGACGAGTTAACCGAGAACGCTTTAGGCGCTCCCGACATCGAGGAAGAGATCGTTTTCCCGACCGGCGAATTCTGGAGTGATGAACCCCCCGTGGAAAGCAATTTACACCTCCGGCAGATTTTAATCCTGATCCAGTGTTTGGAATGGGTGTGGGGCGATCGGGACGACTTTTTCGCCACGGGCAACCTGACGATTTACTATAGTCCGAACCAGAAGAAATCGGAATTTTTCCGCGGGCCGGATTTTTTCGTGGTGAAAGGAACGACGCGGAACCAAAATCGCCGCAGTTGGGTGGTGTGGCAGGAAGACGGCAAATATCCCAACGTGATTATCGAAATTCTTTCGGAAAGTACGGCGGAAGTAGACCGAACCGAGAAAAAACGCATCTATCAGGATACTTTCCGAACTCCCGATTATTTCTGGTTCGACCCGGATAGTTTGGAATTTCAGGGTTTCACGCTGGTTAGCGGGAGTTACGAAGCGATCGAGCCGAACGAGCGAGGATGGCTGTGGAGCGAGCAGTTAGGGCTATATCTAGGCGTACACGAGGGGAAATTGCGCTATTTCACCCCGGAAGGCGAATTAGTCCCGACCCCGGAAGAGGCGGCTAATCGGGAGAAGGCCGAGAAAGAATACGAGCGTCAACAGAAAGAGTTAGCCCTACAGCGAGTGGAAGAGTTAAAAGCGAGACTACGGGAACTCGGTATCGAACCGGGAGACATCTCCTAGAGCGGCGATCGGGGAAAACGGTAAAAGTGAATTCAAGTGGTCGATCGATAGATATCCGCGTTATCCGTCGGGCTATTTCCCGCGGAATCGGCGAAATTATCCTGAAAATCGGGTTCATCTCCGAGAAACAAAAGTCGCGCGTTCGTACCGGCCACGAAGATCGCGCCTCCTTTCCCCTGTCCCGGATTTTTGCCCCGGCCGGCGAGGGCGGAATTGCCGATAAAACGAGTGCGGTAGACGATTAAACCGCCCGATCGAACGAAAATCGCGCCGCCGAATCCCGCGCCCGATCCGCCGAATCCCGCGCTGGCGTTTCCACCCCCGAAACCGCCTTTTCCCGCGCGTCCGATTTTACCGCCCTGTCCGCCATAGCCACCCGATCCGCCGCCCCCGCCGAAGCCGCCATTTCCCCCGTCTCCCCCGTCGCCGCCTCTGGCGATCGCCACGCCATTTCCCCCGTTGCCACCGTTGCCCGCGTTGCCGAAACCGCCGAAACCGCCACCGCCACCGAAAGCCACGGTTCCGATGCCGCCCTCTCCCTCCCAGAGTCCGAAACTGCCGAAAATCCCGATCCCGCCATCGCCGCCGTCGCCGCCGTTGCCCCCGCTTCCCCCGTTCGCGCCGCCGTTGCCGCCGTTGCCGCCGTTGCCCGCGTTGCCGAAACCGCCGAAACCGCCCCCACCGCCGAAAGCGATCGCCCCGATGCCGCCGATGCCGATGCCGTTGACCCCGGCGATCGCTCCCCGATTGACGCGGAATTTCTCGTCGTGGCTGGAAATGGTGACGGGATCGCCGGTTATCTCGTCGGAAGTCAGGCTAATGCCGTTAATACCGACGATCGCGCCGCGGTTGACCTTGTATTTATTTTTGGCCGTTTCGATGTGGTTTTTGACGGGGGGAATCCGCGCGCTTCCCTCGCCACCGATCGCCTGATTGCCGACAAATTTCACGTCGTTGAGCGTTACCGTGGCGTTATCGATATAAATTCCGCCCCCCATGCCCGCGTTCCCTCCCGCGCCGTTTTTGCCGTCCTCCCCGCGCGCGAGTCCGTCGGCGATCGTCAGGTGGGCGATCGTTACCTCTCCTTTTTCGATCGACAGGACGCGAACCGCGTTATTCCCGCTAATTACGTCATCACCATCACCGCGTAGATATAGGTTCCCGGTCAGGGGGGGAAGGGGACTTTCTAGGGAAATCGTGCCGCTAATGGCGGAAAGATCGATTAAATCGTCCTCGGGGCTGGCGTTGGCGCGCTCGATCGCCTCTCGGAGAGAGCCTTTCCCCCGATCGGCGAGCGTCGTCACGATAATCGGTTGGAAACGGTTACTTTCCGGCGGATCGGGCGGAAGAGTTTCCGATCCGGCCAACGACGCGGGACAAGTCCAGAAAAAAGTTAACAGGGCGATCGATAACCAAGCGATCGTTTGTTTCCGAAAACGGATAGTAGCGCGCGTCTTGGCGATCGACATTTTCCTCTCTCTCCCGATAACTCTCGATCGTCTACTGTACCATTTCCTTCCCGTTCCGACCGATAAATAAAGGGTTTGACGCGTTTTCCCGCATCGCCCTTCCGGATGAATTTATATGTTTTTGTGATGTTTTTTACAATCTTTCCCGTTCGCGTACTGTATACAGGAAGACGACAGTGGAAATATTTAGGCCGATCGGGGAATCGCTTCTACCCGTGAACCGGCTAAATATTCGCGTTTCCCAATCGAGAAGAGGCTTACCGATGACCGTTATCGAAGAAAAACCGGCGATCGTCAAAGAGGAACTGGTTTACGGCTTACACGATCGCCCTCCCTTGACCGAGGGTCTTTTCGTCGCTATCCAACACACTTTCGCGATTTTCGTGCCGATCGTCGCGCCGGGGCTGATTATTTGCGGCACGTTAAAAATTAACCCCGCCGATACCGCCTATATTTCGGGTATGGCGTTACTGGTATCGGGAATCGCCACCTTCATTCAAGCGAGAACCCTGACGATACCCGGTTTCGGTAGGGTTCCCCCGACAACGATCGGGACGGGATTACTGACTATTCAAGGAACGAGTTTTTCCTACCTCGGCCCCCTGATCGCGGCAGGCGCGGCGGTAACGGCGAGCGGGAAATCTCCCGAAGAAGCGATTCCCCTCATGCTGGGTTTGAGCTTTTTCGGTTCTTTCGTGATGATTTTCCTGAGTCGTTTTCTCGACTTCACCCAAAAGATTTTCACCCCCCTGGTGACGGGAATCGTGGTGACTTGTATCGGCCTAACGCTGATTAAAGTGGGGATTACCGATATGGCGGGAGGGGTTCCGGCGATCGGGACCCCCGCTTACGGTAGCCCGATGAACGTCGGTTTATCCCTGCTGGTACTGGCGATCGTCACTTTCTGTAGCATCAGTAAAAATCGTTTTTTGAGGATGGGATCGATCGTTGTCGGTCTGATCGTCGGCTATACCATCTCTTTGTTTTTAGGATTAATCGACCTGAGCGATCTGGGTAAACTCCCCCCGATCAATTTTCCCATTCCCTTTAAATACGGTCTGAAATTCGATTTTATCGCCTTCGTCCCGGTAGCGATCGTCTATATCGCCACCATGCTCGAATGTATCGGCGATATTACGGCGACCTGCATGGTCACGGGAGAACCCGTATCGGGGGGAACCTATTTCCGACGCATCAAGGCGGGGGTTTTGGGGGACGGGATCAACTCGTTTATCGCCTCGATCCTCAGCACCTTTCCCGTGACGACGATGAGCCAGAATAACGGCCTGATCAAACTAACGGGGGTAGGAAGTCGCTATGTGGGTTACTATCTGGCGGTCATTCTCGCCCTGTTGGGTTTATTCCCGATCGTCGGTGGATTCCTCCAAAAAACGCCCGCTCCCGTGTTAGGAGGGGCGACCATCCTGATGTTCGGTTCCGTGGCCGTGGCGGGATTCAATATCCTGCGGACGGTGGAGATGGACACCCGCGCTTCGGTGATCGTCGCGGTGTCTCTTTCGGCCGCGCTGGGAGTTACCTTCGTCCCCGAATTCGTGAGTCAAATGCCTCCTCTGGTTAATCAGGTTTTCTCCTCCGGGATTTCCACGGGGGCGATCGTTTCCTTACTCCTCAACATTATCCTGCCCGGTCGCCCCGAGGTTCCCGATATGGCGATCGAGGCGGCGGAGATCGCGCGCGAAGAGTTACTGCAATAAATTCTTATCGAGAGGTTCGCACCACATCTACTATGACTGACAATTTTGAACTCGAAACGACCGATCCGGTAGTACAGGAAAGAACTTCGCCCACGCCCGTTTATACGGGATGGCAGGGAAAAATCGCCGATTATTTCCAATTTTCTTTCTATAGAACGAATTTCCGCACCGAGATCCTCGCGGGGGTGACGACTTTCATGACGATGGCCTATGTCATGGTCGTTCACCCGTCGATCATGTCTAACGCGGTCTTCCTCTCCAAGCCGGGGGACTTATTCACGGAACTCGTGGTCGTGACGGGTATCTCCGCGGCGATCGGTACGCTGATCATGGGGTTTCTCGCCAAATATCCCTTTGTTCTCGCGCCGGGGATGGGAACTAACGCCTTTTTCGCCTTTTCCGTGGTGCTGGGTTTGAAAATCGCCTGGCCGACCGCTCTCGCCGCGGTTTTAGTGGAGGGATTGATCTTCGTGGGCCTGACGGTGACGGATATCCGGCGACACCTGATCACCGCCGTTCCCGACTGTATTAAAGCGGCGACTACCGTGGGCATCGGGATGTTTCTCGCCTATATCGGCCTCGCCAGTACCACGGAAACCGGTGGCGCGGGGTTAATCGTCGCTAACGAGGTCACGAAAACGGCTTTCGGCAGTTTCCGGGAACCGGCGACGTTACTGGCGGTTTTCGGGATTCTCATTTCCTCGATGTTTATGATCCGCCGCTTGAAAGGCGCGTTACTCTGGGGGATCGCCGGGACATCTATCCTGGGGTGGATTTTCGGGGTCGCGGCCGCGCCGAAAGGGTTCATCCAGTTACCCGCTTTCCCGTCCCATCTATTCGGTCAGGCGATCGTCGGTCTTTCGGGAGTAAACGCGGGGAATTTCATCGATTTTATCGCGGTGATGCTCGTTTTCCTGTTCGTGGATATGTTCGACACGATCGGCACGTTAAGCGGGGTGGGTACGCAAGCCGGGTATATTAACGAGAAAGGGGAGTTACCCCGCGCGAACGAGGCCTTAATGGCGGACGCGATCGCGACTACCGCGGGCGCGGTTCTGGGAACCTCTACCGTTACTACTTTCGCGGAATCGGCCTCCGGGGTGGCAGAAGGAGGCAGAACCGGTTTTACCGCCGTGGTCGCGGGATTGTTATTTTTAGTCGCCCTGCTGTTCGTGCCGATTTTCGAGGCGATTCCCGCGTTCGCGACCGCGCCGGCTTTGATGATCGTCGGGGTGTTGATGATGTCGGGAGTTACGGGGGTTCGTTGGGGAGATCTGACGGAGGCGATACCGGCTTTCGCGACGGTTTTCTTTATTCCGATGGGTTTCTCGATCGCCGCGGGTTTATCGATGGGGATTATCCTCTATCCTTTCACGAAACTGGTCAGCGGCCGGGCGAATGAAGTTTCTCTGGTAACGTGGATTCTGGCGGCTATCTTTCTCGCTCGTTATGTTTTCATGACCCTGCGATTCGGTTAGTTCCGGCGGGAGGTTAAGACGGGACATCGGGTGTCTCTCGTCCTAACTTATTTTCCTAGCGCGGAAAAATGTTGGTCAAATTTCAGAGACGGGGATCGATCGATCTCCGTTTTTTTCGTCTCGATCGCGCGATCGTCGATTTCCCGGCGGATTCCCTATCCCTACAGTTTCGATCGAACGGTGAACTGATAATCCCCTCCCGGTTCCAGTTGATAATCGTAGCGTTCGAGAAACCGATTCAACGGTTCAAAAATTAAGGCGCGGCCCAGCGAAGGCTGAACCGTTAATTTTCCCTGACGGAAATGCCACTGAAATCGCCATTCATAATTGGCCGTCCTGACCTCTCCCTCTAATTTGCCATTCTGCCAGGATTGCTTGATGATACGGACGTAAGCCGTACTTTCCGGTCGATTCTCGCCACTCACGATCGATCTATCCCCTCGTAACGATCTCGAAGACTACCATAGCGGATCGCGACGACGATCGCCGGTATCTCGATCGCGAGAATCGCTCGATCGCCGAGAATAGACCTCTCGCGGAATTTAAAAGAGGGAGGGAAAAGAGAAAAAAGCCGCCCCTTTCCCCTTCCCCCTTTGTCGGGAAGTTGTCCCGTTCTTTGAAATTCGGAATAGCTCCCGACGCTAAAAATGCACGCGGGAAACGGGGCGAGAAGACCGCGTCTCGCGCGGGATTACCGATTAATCCCCCGGGTGCGATCGCCAGAATCTCTGCCACCACGGGGCCGGATCTCCTTTGAGGAAATCGATCTTACCCCGAATCTTGTTAATATCCCATCCCGTCAAATTCGCTAGAGTTTTCGCTTCCTCTTCCTGTCTTCTCCGAACGCTCTGCCGATAACCGTTCGCGGCGGAACAGTTCATCTCTCCCCGATAGGGATGGCGCAGGACATACCGACCTTGAAACGGTTCTTGATTCGCCGTTTCCTGAAACTGTAAATCCTCGGGGAATTTATCGCGACGGTAGCGGACGTGCAGACGACTGATAAACACCCGTCCCGAATCGGCCCAAAAAACACCCGCCTGTTTTAATTCCTCCCGCGATAACGGTTCCGCGGAACAGGGATCGCAGTTCGCCATGTCCCACGCGTATTCTAGAAACGCGACCTTTTTATTCTCCCGCTCGTAACTTCTTTGAAAGAGATTTTTATAAAAATCCTTGAACTCTTTCTGTACGAATTCCGGGACATCCATATTAGAAGGAATCTTCACCGTCCGATAGTTGGTTAACTCGGTTTGTCCTTTCGGCGAGAGCAGATAGACCAGTAAATCCTGTTCCCCCTGACTGTTCATCATACCCAGACGGATCGGTAACATGAATCGCTTGGACTCGTAGGCGATTTGAAGCGGTCGCAGGGATTGGAACCCGGTTTTAGAAAACTCCTGTAAGTTCACTTTCGCCACGAAGAATTTTAACTTCCCGCGGATATAAGGTTGGAGTAATTGACTCGCTCCTTTCGGGAGTTTATATCCGTTCTGTCGCAACCAGATTTCTAACCCGTCCGATTCGCGCGCGCTCAGAACGAGAATATCGTATTCCCCGACGGTGAATTTTTCCTCGATCGTCACGCCTAGAGAGTTATCCCGTCTCGGTTTCAATTCTTCGGACACTGGCGCGGGAGCGGACGACGGCATCGCCCGATCGAGATAGCGCCGTCGATCGCAGGGATTTTCATCGAAATATTCTACCAACCGCGGCGCGCTGAACGCGTCCAGTCTCTCGATAATTTTCGCGTCGCCGATATGAACCTGTTCCTCTTTAATCACGGTCGGCACGGGGACGACGAGCGCGAAATCTTTAATCTCCCCCCGGTAATCATTGGCCATCGTTAAAATCGTTCGATCGCTATCACGAGCGATAATCACTCGCGAGGCTTTGTTATACAAACTCGCGTCCGCCTTAGCGACGTAAAACCCACAGAACGCGTGAGCGGGTTTCGCCCAGAAAACCATCAACCCGAAAAACAATAACCCGATCAGAAATTTTTTCATGTTCCTCGTTCTTCTATATATATCGGTCTGCAACGGCTGGCGGTCAACTTCGATCCATCCTCGGATCGATAAGTCTCTACTTGCCCTTTCTTTTTCGATCGACTCTCGAACCCGAATTCCTCCCGTTCGTTTCAAGTGGACGGGTATTTTACGGGCAGGTTCTCTCTTCCCTCCCAACTAAACCGACGGGCCGATCGAACCCGATCGAGTATCACCGTCGCGGGCGATAGAATAAACAACGCCCAGAACGGCGCGGTCGATAAAAAGAAGGTGTGCTGTAAAAAGAAGGTCAATCCCGCCACCGCGCTCGCCCAAAAGATCCGGGCGATCGGGGAATTCGGGATCGATCGGGGATCGGTGATCATGAAGAACGCGAACAGTAATAAACTCCCGTTCATGACCTGATGTAGCCACACGTCCCCCGTCCAACCCAATCGATAATCCCGGCACAGTTCTAACCCCCCGTAGACGAGCAGAAAAGTTCCCGAGGTTTCCCACCGTCCCACTCGCTGTAAAATCATCCCCGCGGTCGCGCAGAAGAAAAGGAGATAAATCCAATCCGTCCCCCACTGTCCCGGAGATACCCACGCGTCACCCGTCCAAACCAACGCCGAGATAATGCCGAAGTTGCCCGGATTGAAAAAATGTTTGCCCCGGTCGCGGAAAATGAACTTACTCGCGATAGCCAATACCCCCGCGAAAACCATCGTTTGATAATGATTCCCCCGCAATAATAGGCAGAGTCCCAACGCGGTAATCAGGGAACTTTTTAGGGAGGTTTCTGATAGGAATTGACAGATCCCGATTTTTGGGGTAGACTTTTTATATAATGGAAATCCGTGCTTGTCTACAGACTTGACAAATTTTTCCAAATATGCAAGAAGAATTTGAGTCCCCGTACAAGCCAGAAACACGACGGGGATGAAAGCCAGTTGTAGAGTCCAGTCGCGAGCGAGCAGACCGAGCGCTAAGAACGAGGCGAGAAAAAGAATTTGATAGTCCCGCGGGTCGCGCGTTTCCATAGAACCCCCACGCACAGAAAAGATTTTTTCCAGTATGACCCGTATTTCCCGGTAGAGATCGAACGTTACCGTTTTTGTAACGATAGTCGGCGATTCGATCGGCCGGGGTACGTCGATCGGGACTACACTAGGAGAGTCGGTGAGTCAGGAGGGAGGAGGCAGGAGACAGGAGTCAGGAGTCAGGAGACAGGAGTCAGGAGACAGGAGTCAGAATATAGTTCGTTATCCCGCTCATCTCCCTTACCTTCCCCATCTCCCTTACCTTCCCCATCTCCCCATCTCCCCATCTCCCCATCTCCCCATCTCCCCATCTCCCCATCTCCGGGCGCTTAAACCCCGCCCCTACCGTCCCATCTCCCTATCTCCCCATCTCCCCATCTCCCCATCCCAATATGATTCTCTCCTTTCCCGCCCCTCCCTCGATCGATCTCTCGCGCGTCCGTCTCGATATCCGTTCCCTGCAACCGCGGCTGGTCGAGTGGCGAAGGCAACTACACCAACATCCCGAATTAGGGTTTCAAGAACACCTCACCGCGGAACTCGTCTCGCGAATTCTCACCGAACACGGTATCGACCATCGAACGGGAATCGCGGGAACCGGAATCGTGGCCGCGATAGCCGGGAATAGTCCCGGCCCCGTCCTCGCCATTCGCGCCGATATGGACGCGCTACCGATTCACGAAGAAAACGACGTTCCCTACCGGTCGCGACACGATGGCAAAATGCACGCTTGCGGCCACGACGGTCACACGGCCATCGCCCTGGGAACCGCCGTATACATATCACAAAATCGCCATCTTTTCAAGGGGATCGTGAAAATTATTTTCCAACCCGCGGAAGAAGGGCCGGGAGGGGCGAAACCGATGATCGAGGCGGGAGTCTTGCGGAATCCGGACGTGGACGCGATTATCGGTTTGCACTTGTGGAATAATCTCGCGTTGGGAACGATCGGGGTACGCGAGGGGGCGTTAATGGCGGCGGTGGAATGTTTTGACGTACACGTACAGGGAAAAGGGGGACACGGGGCGATGCCGCATCAAACCGTGGATGCCGTCCTCGCGGGCGCGCAGATCGTCAACGCCCTGCAATCGATCGTCGCCCGGAATGTTAACCCGATCGATCCCGCGGTGATCACGGTGGGAAAATTCCACGCGGGAACGGCGCGCAATGTCATCGCCGACACGGTTCATCTCGGCGGTACGGTACGCTATTACAATCGCGATTTAGAAGGGTTTTTCCCGCGACGGATCGAGGAGATTGTCGCCGGGATCTGTCAGGGGTACGGGGCGAGTTACCGATTCGATTACTGGCAGTTATATCCCGCTTTGATCAACGATTCCCGGATTGCGGAATTCGTGCGATCGATCGCCGTGGACGTGATGGAAACTCCCGCGGGTATCGTTCCCGAATGTCAGACGATGGGGGGCGAGGATATGTCGTTTTTCTTACAAGAAGTCCCCGGTTGTTATTTCTTTCTCGGTTCCGCGAATCCCGATCGAGGACTCGCCTATCCCCACCACCATCCTCGTTTCGACTTCGACGAGTCGGTACTGGGAATGGGGGTAGAAATTTTCGTCCGTTGTGTCGAGAAATTTCTGGCTATCTAGTGACCCTACACCCCACACCCTAAACCAAAAACTTATCCGAAAATCGTGAATGAATCGATCGAAAAAAGACCGACCTGGGATGAATATTTTCTGATGATCGCGAAATTGGCCGCCACTCGATCGACCTGTTTGGCCTTTCCCGTCGGCGCGGTAATCGTTAAAGATCGTCAGGTTCTCGCCACGGGGTATAACGGTTCGCCATCGGGGACGGTACACTGTACGGCACAGGGTTTTTGTTATCCGGGGTTACGAACCTGTCGGGAGTCGGGAGAATTTCCCTCGCGGGCGATTCACGCGGAAGCCAACGCCATCGCTCAAGCGGCGAAACACGGCATTTCTACCAACGGCGGGAGTATTTACGTTACTTTAGAACCCTGCCTTTCCTGTTTGAAATTAATGATTTCCTCCGGTATTAAAGAAGTCTTTTACGAGACGGATTTTAATAGCGGCAGTAAAGCCGTAGCTCGCGACGCGTTTATCGAGGACGGGGTGATTACCCTGAAAAAAATTCATCTATCTCCCGAAACCGCCGAGCGAGCCGCTTTATTTCTCCTACATCCTACCTCGATCCTATCATCCCCCTGAAGAAATAGATGGGGAGATAGGAGAGTTTTTGGGGAAAAGGCTACCTTTCATTCTTTACCCTTTCTCCTTTACCCTATTCTCCTATACCCTACACCCTGTTATTGACGGCTGAAAGCCGCTCGCCGATCGCTCGAAGCCTCCCGCGTGAATTAATTCTTAATTTTAGGACGGATTAGCGCGCGAAACGGTAATCTTGATACAGATTAGAATTCTGGCTCGAATCGCTCACGCGCGGGAAAGGGTCAGGACTTCGGGATCGATTCCGAGAAATCAGATATTTCGCGTTTTTGAAAGAATACTTTCTCTTGGTTTTCTTGGTTTCCGAATGAGAACTCCCGACTCGATCCGATCGAAAAATACGATTCCGCTAGAAATCTAATCCTGAACCGGTAACTTTCGTGTAAATAAGTAACTAAATAAGGAGAGAAAGATGAGTCTTGTTTTTGATATTCTGAGTTCGATCAACAGCCCCGATCGGCAGGGGAGTGTCGAACAATTAAGCGCGGTGACGAACGCGATCGGCGGATTGGCCGAACAGAACGGTATTGATGCCGGTACCGCTCAAGCTGTCGTGTCTTCCCTGGGTGGCCACTTGCGATCGGTCTTGGGAGAACAACGGGCGACACTCGGCGAGGGGGGATTAGAAAACCAACTCGGTCAGCTTCTCGGGGGGGGTGGTAATCCTCTCGGCGGCCTTCTCGGTCAGGTGATGGGAGGTGGGTCCGGCGCGGCCGCTTTGAGCGCGCTTCTTCCCGGCGATAAACAACAGCAGATCGCCGATGATATCGCGGCGAAAACGGGGTTACGTTCCGAACAGATTCTCGGGGTTTTACCGGTTCTCGTTCCCGCGGTTTTGGGATTGCTCAACATGGGAAAAAGTAACGACGCTACGGGTTCTAATTCCCTGTTACAGTCGTTTTTAGATAGCGATCGAGATGGGGATACCGATTTAGGCGATGTCCTGCATTTCGCGAATCGTTTTTTGAATAAGTAAAGCTATCCGCTTTTCGTCAAAAGTTTCCGCTTCCGGGTCGTGGTTTTGGGAGCGGTTTCCATCGCGAGACTCGGGACTATAATCGGTAATGTAAGAAAAACCGGCGATCGACGATCGCCGGTTTCTGTTTTCGGATCTAGCTAATTGTTACGCTCCCGTCGGTTCGGAACGTTTATTCGGCATCGGGGGCGGTTTCTTCCGCGTCGGTGAAGTTTTCCCAGATGTCCGTCGCGCGATCGGAGAGATTTTCCCCCGCGTTCGAGAGCGTTTCCTTCGCGTTATCGAATAGGTCGGAACCGGGGATTTCCCGTTCTTCGGTTAGTTCTCCCCAAATCCCCGAGGCTCGATCGGAGAGATTTTCCGTGAGGTTAGAGAAGGTGTCTCCGAAGTTGTCGAATAGGTCGGAACCGGGGATTTCCCGTTCTTCGGTTACTTCTCCCCAAACTCCCGACGCTCGATCGGA